>NZ_CP028902.1:41966-93247 GCF_001639105.2 Azospirillum humicireducens | reverse complement strand
CGTCGGTGTGCAGGCTGCCCTTCATCACCGCTTCGGCCTCGCCGGTGCGGGCCAGCGCCACGGCGGCGGCGGCGGCCGCACGGCTGTGGGCAGCGTCGACGATGCGGTAGCGAGCGATGTCGAGGCCGTTGGCGGCCGCGACCTTGCGGATGACCGCTTCCGGCCCGACCAGGATCGGGTCGATCAGGCCGGCCTGGGCGGCCTCGACCGCTCCCTGGAGCGAGCTGGCGTCACAGGGATAGGCCACGGCGGTGACGACCGGCGGCAGCTCGTCGCATTTGGCGAGCAGGGCGTCGTGCTTGTCGTGGCGGATCATCTGGATCTGCGGCAGCTCATGCGCCGGACGGATGACCTTCTGAGTGGGAGCGATCACCTCGGCCGTGCCGAGGACGACCACCTCGCCGTCCTGGTTGGTGCAGACGCAGTCGAAGACGACCACGTTCTTCGCCGGGCGCTTTTCAACCACGGTCACGGTGGCTGTGACGATGTCGCCGAGACCGACCGGGCGGCGGAACTGCAGGCTCTGGCCGGCATAGAGCGACCCGGCGCCGGGCAGATAGGTGCCGAGCACGCCGGAGATCAGCGAGCCCGACCACATGCCGGGACCGATCACCTTCTGGAAGCGGCTGTCAGCCGCGAATTTCGGGTCGAGATGGGCCGGGTTGATGTTGCCCGACACGGTCGCGAACAGCTCCACATCCATCAGCGTCAGCTGACGGGAAAGGCTGGCTGTCTGGCCGATCTGAATCTCGTCGAAGGTCACATTCTCGACCACGGCGCCGATGCCGTTGCCGAACGCTTCACCACTGGCACGCATTTTTTGAACACTCCGGTTGACCGGGTCGATCGAGCGGCCCGTTTTGGGGTCCGACAGGGCAGCGCCTGGAAAATCGGAGACGTTCCGCTGCCAGCTTGTGCCGGCTTTCTGCGCCGCGCGGGAACCTTAGATATATTAATATATTAAATGTGCATCGCAACATGGAACCAGCGGAAATCCCCGTCCTTGACACTATGCCGCAGGTCTGCGGTGCGGTTCGGCGGGGATCCCCCCTTCCCCCGGGGAGAGAGTCGGGGGAAGGGGGCACAAGGGCGAGCAATCTCAGCGATCACGACGGCTCGCCGCCCGTCCTGGAAGTCCCTTTGGGCGCGGCCCTTCCGGCCCTTGTCACTTCTCCGGGGGCGGGAGAGAGCGGGGTGGAACGGCCGCGGGGCAGGGGGCCTCCGGATCTCAGGAAATCAGGCCTTCAGAATGCCGCGGCCGGCGAAGCGGGCTGCGACGCCGAGCTGCTCCTCGATGCGGATCAGCTGGTTGTACTTGGCCAGACGGTCCGAGCGGCTCAGCGAGCCGGTCTTGATCTGGCCGCAGTTGGTGGCGACGGCGAGGTCGGCGATGGTGCTGTCCTCGGTCTCGCCCGAACGGTGCGACAGCACGGCGGTGTAGCCGGCCTTGTGCGCCATGTCGACCGCTTCCAGCGTCTCCGACAGCGTGCCGATCTGGTTCACCTTCACCAGGATCGAGTTGGCGACACCTTGGCGGATGCCCTGGGCCAGACGCTTGGGGTTGGTGACGAACAGGTCGTCGCCGACCAGCTGCACCTTGTTGCCGATGGCGTCGGTCAGCGCCTTCCAGCCCTCCCAATCGTCCTCGGCCATGCCGTCCTCGATCGAGATGATCGGGAAGCGGTCGACCAGATCGGACCAGTAGGCGACCATCTGCTCCGGCGACAGCGACTTGCCCTCGCCGGCCAGCTCATACTTGCCGTTCTTGAAGAACTCGGTCGAGGCGGCGTCGAGCGCCAGCATGACGTCGTCGCCCGGCTTGTAGCCGGCGGCCTCGATCGCCTTCATGACGAAGCCGAGCGCCTCGTCGGTCGAGCCGATGTTGGGAGCGAAGCCGCCCTCGTCGCCGACATTGGTGTTGTGGCCGGCGTCCTTCAGCTTCTTCTTCAGCGACTGGAAGATCTCGGAGCCCATGCGGATGGCGTCGGCGCCGGTCTCGGCGCCCACCGGCATGATCATGAATTCCTGGATGTCGATGGGGTTGTCGGCATGGGCGCCGCCGTTGATGATGTTCATCATCGGCACCGGCAGCAGCGAGGCGAAGGCGCCGCCGACATAGCGGTAGAGCGGCAGGCCGGCATCCTCGGCCGCGGCGCGGGCGACCGCCAGCGACACGCCCAGGATGGCGTTGGCGCCGAGGCGGCTCTTGTTCTCGGTGCCGTCCAGGTCGATCATCGCAAGGTCGATGCCGCGCTGGTCGTCGGCGTCGAGGCCGGCCAGCGCGTCATAGATCTCGCCGTTGACGGACTCGACCGCCTTCAGCACGCCCTTGCCGCCGAAGCGGCTCTTGTCGCCATCGCGCAGCTCGACCGCCTCGTGGGCGCCGGTGGAGGCGCCCGACGGAACCGCGGCGCGGCCGAAGGCGCCGCTGTCCAGCGCAACGTCGACTTCAACGGTCGGGTTGCCGCGGCTGTCCAGGATTTCGCGGGCGTGAATCTCGGTGATGACGCTCATGGGAAGGGATATCCCGTGTGTGGAGGGGTTGTTCGGTAAGCAGACGGCCGCTTCGACAGGGCTGCTTCGATTTCGGCCGTCATTCCTGCGGAAAGGGAACTCCAGGGCATGCGGAGGGAAGCCGGCGAGGCTGCCTGGAGCCCCCCGCCTTGGCGGGGATGACGGATTGAGAATGGGATGGGTGGGAAGACGATCTAGGCCCCGCTCAGCGCAGCTTGGGGCGGCGGTAGATGAACCAGTAGACGGCGCCCACCATGACCGCACCGCCGATCCAGTTGCCGATGGTGACGGCGGCGAGATTGACGAAGTAGTGGCCGACAGGGATCGAGGGCGCGGCGCGGCCGAGGTCGGCCCAGAAGCTGTCCGGCGCACCCCATTCGATCAGCAGGCCGAGCGGGACGAAATACATGTTGGCGACGCAGTGCTCGAACCCGGCGGCGACGAAGGCGGCGACCGGGAAGGTGATCGCCAGGATCTTGTCGCCGACGCTGCGCGCACCCAGCGCCAACCAGACGGCGAGACAGACCAGCACGTTGCAGAGGATGCCGAGGAAGAAGGCCTGGCTTGTCGGCAGCGAGCTTTTGGCCACCGCGAAATACAGCGCCGATGCGCCGACCGCGCCGTGCCCGAAGGTGTATTGCCCGGACAGGAAGACCAGCAGCGCCGTGCCGGCGGCGCCGACGAAGTTGCCGATCCACACCGTGGTCCACACCCGCATCATCTCGCGGGCATGCAGCCGGCCGCTGGCCCAGGCCATCACCATCAGCGCGTCGCCGGTGAACAGCTGTGCGCCGCCGACGATCACCAGGATCAGCCCCATGGAGAAGACCAGCCCGCCCAGCAGCCGGGTCAGGCCGTAGGGGAGCATGCCCTCCGCCCCCGACATGGTGACAGTGGCGAACAGGCCCCCCAGCGCGATGAAGGCGCCGGCCAGCACGGCCAGGGCGAACAGGGTGGGGGTGTCGTAATGTGCCTTCTTGACGCCGAGATTCTCGGCGGCAAGCGCGATGGCGTCGGGCATCAGCGCGTCGAGAGTCTGCGGAGTCGGCTGGCTCCAGCCCCCCACGTCCTTGCTGTCCATGTTCATCGGTCGATGTCCTTGCTGCCGCGCATCGGTGCCGGCCCGTCGGCGGAAAGCGCTCCCGGACCCTGCCGGTTTCCGCTCCCGCCTTGTAGCTTTACTACATACTCCTGTCGGGGCAGCCCGCGCAAGCGTGCCCCCTGGGTAATTCCGTCGCAGGGCGCACGCGGGCGGCAAGTTGGAAAACAAGCATTTTCAAAGGAAAGGAGGGTGATGCGTGCTTCGGTTGCGCTTCTGTAGTGTTGCTACATCATGCCTGGGAGGCGGGGCGGGGCGGAAGGCTTGGCCCGCATGGGACGAGACGCGGTGCGGTGAAGTGAGTTACCGGTAACGCGGGTGCGGCAAGGCGCCACAGACGCTATGCTGGCGCCCGTTCCAATGGCGCCCGCACCCGGCGCATTCGCAAGCCGAGGGGAGATATGCAGCCAATCATTGAGATCCGTGGGCTGGAAAAGACCTACGCATCCGGCTTCCAGGCCCTGAAGGGCGTCGATCTCGACATCCGCCGCGGCGAGATCTTCGCGCTGTTGGGGCCGAACGGCGCCGGCAAGACGACACTGATCAGCATCGTCTGCGGCATTGTCCGGGCGACGGCCGGCAGCGTTACGGTGGACGGCCACGACATCATGCGCGACTGGCGGGCCGCGCGGTCCCTGATCGGACTCGTTCCGCAGGAACTGACGACAGAGGCGTTCGAGAGCGTCTGGGCGACCGTCAGCTTCAGCCGCGGCCTGTTCGGCAAGCCGCCCGCCCCCGCGGTGATCGAGAGGATCCTGAAGGATTTGTCCCTGTGGGACAAGAAGGACACCAAGGTCATGGCGCTGTCCGGCGGCATGAAGCGGCGCGTGCTGATCGCCAAGGCGCTGTCGCACGAGCCGCGCGTCCTGTTCCTGGACGAGCCGACCGCCGGCGTCGATGTGGAGCTGCGCCGCGGCATGTGGGAGATGATCGGGCGCCTGCGCGACAGCGGCGTCACCATCATCCTGACCACCCATTACATCGAAGAGGCCGAGGAGATGGCCGACAGCATCGGCGTGATCTCCGGCGGACGGATCATCCTGGTGGAGGAGAAGGCCGCGCTGATGGAAAAGCTGGGCAAGCGGCTGCTGACGCTGCAATTGTTGTCGCCGCTGGACTCCATCCCGGCCGAACTGGCGGACTATCCCCTGACCCTGTCGGGCGATGGCCGGGAACTGGTCTACAGCTTCGACACCCAGGGCGAACGCACCGGCATCGCCGGGCTGCTGCGCAAGCTGGGCGACCACGGCATCACCTATACGAACCTGCGGACCGAGGAGAGCTCCCTGGAGGAGATCTTCGTCAGCCTCGTGAAGGAGCGGGCATGAACCTGCATGCGATCAAGGCCATCTACATCTTCGAACTGGCCCGCACCTGGCGCACGCTGTTCCAGAGCATCGCCGGGCCGGTGATCTCCACCTCGCTGTACTTCATCGTCTTCGGGGCGGCGATCGGCGGACGCTTCGCGTCGGTGGAGGGGGTCAGCTACGGCGCGTTCCTCGTCCCCGGCCTCGTCATGATGTCGGTGCTGACGGAAAGCGTGTCGAATGCGTCCTTCGGCATCTACATGCCGCGCTATTCCGGCACGATCTACGAACTGCTGTCGGCCCCGGTCTCCGCCTTCGAGACGGTGATCGGCTATGTCGGGGCGGCGGCGACCAAATCCGTCATCCTCGGCACGCTGATCCTGCTGACGGCCCGGCTGTTCGTGGATTTCTCCATCGCCCACCCGGTCTGGATGGTCGCCTTCCTGGTGATGACGTCGGTGACCTTCAGCCTGCTGGGTTTCATCCTGGGCATCTGGGCTGACGGCTGGGAAAAGCTGCAGATCGTGCCGATGCTGATCGTCACGCCGCTGGCCTTCCTGGGCGGCAGTTTCTATTCGATCGGCATGCTGCCGCCCTTCTGGCAGACCGTCACCCTGTTCAACCCGGTCGTCTATCTGGTCAGCGGCTTCCGCTGGAGCTTCTACGGCGCCGCCGACGTGCCCGTCGCACTGAGCCTTGCCATGGTCGCACTCGTGATGGCGATCTGCCTCGCCATCGTCTGGTGGATCTTCCGCACCGGCTACAAGCTGAAGAACTGATGCCGGCAATCGTGGGCCGTTGATGACTGAAGCACCGCATTTCGGTTGACGCGGCTTGCGGCGGCCCACCACTGTGGCCGGTCGGCACAGACGGAGAGCGCTTCGATGGTGATGCTGAGCGAGCAGTTCCTGATCGACTATCTGCTGATCACGGCCGGTCTGCTCACGGCCGCCAGCTGTGTGCTGGGAGGCTTGTTTCTCGGGACGGTCTACCGGCAGCCGGACATGTGGATGCGCCTGCTGCTCTGGGGGCTGCCGGCCACCCTGCTCACCACCGCTCCCTGGTCGCTTCTTCTGCCGATGCAGTCGGCGCTGCTGATCGGTGCGGCCACCGCAGCCGCACTGATCGGCGGGCTGATTCTGCTGCCCTGCCGCAGCGGACGGCCGGCGCGGGGATGGCACGGACTGATCGCCGACGGTCTGTCCGGAATCGGCCGGACACTGCTGATGCTGGCGCCGGCGGTCGTGATCGGGGAAGCCCCGGACTGGGTGCTGTGGCTTTCGCTGACCGCCCTCGTTCCGTCCCTCTATTGCGCGATCGTCCATATCCGCAAGTCCGGCGGCGGGCTGGCCCAGGAGAGCACGCTGTGGGGTGGCACCCAGGGCGCCGTTCTGGCCGGTGTCCCGGCCCTCCTCATGGTGCTGTGACAGCCATGAGGGCACGGTGCTGGGCTTCCGTCGGCTTTGCCTGCTTCAGACGGACCAAGCGCGGCCAGGTCGTCGAGGGGGCTGCGAAGAACAGTTGCACTTCAGACTAGTTCTACTGTGTCATAAAACCTGGCTGTAGTGTTGCTACATCATGCCTGGGAGGCGGGGCGGGGCGGAAGGCTTGGCCCGCATGGGACGAGACGCGGTGCGGTGAAGTGAGTTACCGGTAACGCGGGTGCGGCAAGGCGCCACAGACGCTATGCTGGCGCCCGTTCCAATGGCGCCCGCACCCGGCGCATTCGCAAGCCGAGGGGAGATATGCAGCCAATCATTGAGATCCGTGGGCTGGAAAAGACCTACGCATCCGGCTTCCAGGCCCTGAAGGGCGTCGATCTCGACATCCGCCGCGGCGAGATCTTCGCGCTGTTGGGGCCGAACGGCGCCGGCAAGACGACACTGATCAGCATCGTCTGCGGCATTGTCCGGGCGACGGCCGGCAGCGTTACGGTGGACGGCCACGACATCATGCGCGACTGGCGGGCCGCGCGGTCCCTGATCGGACTCGTTCCGCAGGAACTGACGACAGAGGCGTTCGAGAGCGTCTGGGCGACCGTCAGCTTCAGCCGCGGCCTGTTCGGCAAGCCGCCCGCCCCCGCGGTGATCGAGAGGATCCTGAAGGATTTGTCCCTGTGGGACAAGAAGGACACCAAGGTCATGGCGCTGTCCGGCGGCATGAAGCGGCGCGTGCTGATCGCNCCAACTGCGCACTTTATGACACAGTAGAACTAGACTGAAGGGTAGGCAACCGGAGGGAGTTGGCGGTGTTGACACGCTGCGGCCCTCCCGCCGCACGGTGTCACCGACCGGAGCCTTCCCACCATGTCTGCCCATCATGCTTGACGGAGTTCCCGTCGCCGATCCGTCTCCCGAGGCGCCGCCTTCCCCGCAGTCCCCGACGAGCCTGACCGTCCAGAGCGAAGGTGAACTGGCCGTCCGGCTGGCGGCGCTCGCCCGCCGTCCCGGCGGTGTCCTGCTGCTTGCGCGCAGCGACGGGCGTGCGGCCCGGCTGGCCCATCTGGCCGGCGACATCGCGCCCGACCTCCACGTCGTTCTGCTGCCCATCGACGAGACGGCTGCCGGTGACCGTGCCGCACCGTCGCGCGCCGTGCTGGGCCGCCGCGCCGCCGGGCTGATGCGGCTGGCCGACGATACGGCACCGGCCGCCGGTCGGCTGGTGGTGGCCTCGGCCGACCTCGCCCTGCAACGGCTGCCGCCGCCGCAGGCCTGGGAGGGCGCAAGGTTCCGTGTGACCCGCGGCATGGCCTATGACGAGGCGGCATGGCGCGGTTGGTTCGCCAGGGCCGGCTATGTGCTGGACGAGCGGGTCGACGAACCCGGCGAGGCGGCGATCCGTGGCGCGGTGGTGGAGGTCTTCCCCGGCGACGGCGACCGGCCGGTCCGCTGCGACATATCCCACGGGGTGGTGCGCGAGTTGCGGCTGTACGACCCGGTTTCCCAACGCTCCATCGCCTCCATCGGCGAGGTCATGCTCGGTCCGGTCACCGACCTGATCGTCGGGCCGGAGATGCTCGACCGGCTGACCGCCAACCTCTCGGATCTGGGCTATGTCCTGCCGGCGGACCTGCGTCGGGAGTTGGAGAAGGGGCGGCGGCCCTATGCCTTCGACCTTCAACTTCCCAATGTCTTCGACGATTGCCCGCTGCTGCTCGACCTGCTGCCGGACGCGCTGGTGGTTCTGGATGCCGGCGCGCGCGACCGCATCGAGGCGCGAGCCGACGATCTGGCCGGGTCCGGTCCGGACCGCCGCATCCGCCGCGACGACGCTTGCATCCTCCCGGTGCCGGCGTTGGAGCGGCGCCTGATCGATGCCGCGACCCTGGTCGGGAGGCTTGGCGCCCGCACCGTTCTGCCGGTGGAGGTGACGGCGGGACCGGCGGTGGAGGCGCCGCGCACCGAACGCACGCTGCTGCGCCGGGCGGCGGCTCTGGTCGAGGAGGGCGGCGCCGTGCTGCTCGCTCCCCGTTCCGGTGGCGGACCCGACGAGGCGGACCGGCTGGCGGAGCGGGCGGAGGCGGCGTTGGGGCGGCCGGTGCCACGCCTGGACCGCTGGCCGGATCCACCGCTCGCGCCGGGCGACTGTGCAGTGCTTGCCTTGCGGACCGGTGGGGGGTTCATCTGCGACGGCATCACCGTGCTGGTGGCGCCGCGCCATGCCGGGGACGGCGGCAGGGAGGCGTCGGCCCGGCCGCCGCTGGCGCCGTCTGAGCTGACGCCCGGTGACTTCGTCGTCCATCTGGATTACGGCATCGGCCAACTGGTCGGGCTGGAGGCCATCGCCTCCGACGACAGTGCGGGTGGGGAGACCACCGCCGACTTCCTGGTGCTGGATTATGCCCATGACGACCGGCTGCTGGTGCCGACCTCCGACTTCGACCGGCTGTGGCGCCACGGCTCGGCCGACACCGGGGCCCGGCTCGACAGCCTGAAGAACGCCAACTGGCTGGAGCGCCGCGCGGTGCTGGAGGCGGAGATCGGCGAGACCGCCAAGGGCATCCTGCGCGAGGCTCGCCGCCGCGCGCGGGAGACGGCACCGGTCATCGACCCGCCGGCCGACCGCATGCGCCGCCTCGGCGCCCGGTTCGGCTTCGATCCGACGGAGGGGCAGCATCACGCCATCCGGTCGGTGCTCGACGCCATGCGCCGGGGGCATCCGATGGACCATCTGGTCTGCGCCGATGTCGGATACGGCAAGACGGAGGTGGCCTTGCGCGCGGCGGCTGCCGTCGCCTTCGCCGGTCATCAGGTGGCGGTGATGGCCCCGACCTCCGTCCTCGCCCGGCAGCATCTGGACGTGTTCCGCCGCCGCTTCGCCGGTTTCGGCCTGACGGTGGAGCCCTTGACCGGTTCCATGACCAAGGCGGAAGCCGAGCGGGTGCGCGCCGGGCTGGTCAATGGGTCGGTGGACATCGTCATCGGCACCCATGCGCTGCTGTCCAAGGATGTCCGCTTCCAGCGCCTGGGCCTGATGGTGGTGGATGAGGAGCAGCGTTTCGGTGCCGCGCAGAAACAGGCGCTGAAGCGGCGGACCAAGGGTGTCCACAGCCTGGCGCTGAGCGCCACGCCGATCCCGCGCACGCTGCAGGGCGCGCTGGCGGGCCTGCGCGGACTCAGCATCATCGACACGCCGCCGGCCCGCCGCCGGCCGGTGCGCACCGCCGTGACCCCGCGCGATCCCACCACCGCCCGTGCCGCCCTGCTGCGCGAACTCGGCCGCGGCGGGCAGGCCTTCTGCGTCACCCCGCGCATTGCCGATCTGGGCGATCTGGAGGATTGGCTCCGGAATTTGGTGCCGGACGCGCGCATCGCCGTGGCGCACGGCCGGCTGGGGGCGGCGGCGCTGGACGATGCGGTGATGGGCTTCGTCGACGGCGAGAGCGACATCCTGCTGTCGACGCCGATCATCGAATCCGGCATCGACATCCCGCGCGCCAACACGCTGCTGCTGTTCCGTCCCGACCTGTTCGGGCTGGGCCAGCTGCACCAGCTGCGCGGCCGGGTGGGGCGTGGGGCGGTCCAGGGCTACGCCTATCTGCTGACCGATCCCGACCACCCGCTGGAGGAACGGGCGGCCCGCCGGCTCGGCTCCCTTGAGGTGATCGAAAGCCTGGGCGGCGGATTCGTGCTGAGCATGCTCGACCTCGACCAGCGCGGGGCGGGCGACCTGCTGGGCGAGGACCAGACCGGCCATCTGCGCGCAGTGGGGACGGAGCTGTACCAGCGCATCCTGGCCGACGCCCTGCGGTCGCTGCGCCACCAGCCGGACGAGCGCTGGGACCCCGAGGTGACGGTCGCGGTTCCCCATTGCATCCCCGCCGCCTACATCCCGGAGGAGGAGCTGCGCATCGGCCTGCACCGCCGCATCGCCCGCACCCGCGAGGCCGGCGAGCTGGATGCCCTGCGCGAGGAGATTGAGGACCGCTTCGGCCCGCTGCCCGATCCGGTGAAGCGCCTGCTTGCCGTGGCCTCCCTGCGCTGCCGCTGCCGGGCGCTGGGGATCGCTTCGCTCGGCTGCGGTCCGGCGGGCGTGGCGGCGACCCTGCACGGCGACCGCACCGAGAAGAGGGCGGCGACGCTCGCAAAGCGCTCCAAGGGCCTGCTGCGCGCCCAGGATGACCGCTTGACCGCCGCGCTGGAGGCCCCCGACGCCGACGGGCGGCTCGCCAATGCCGAACGGGTGCTGGACTGCATCGAGGCGATTGTCCGCAAGGCACAGAGGAGGAAGAAGGAAAGCGCAATTCGATAGCAAGCGGCAGAGTGCGCGGTGCCGTCCGCCGGCCCAGTTTGCCCCCTCAACACGTCTCGATGCCTGTATGGTTCGAGGAGGGAGAGGGACAGATGACCGTCGCACTCGATACCGCCGCACCCGCCATCGCCGCTACCGATACCGACGCCGACCGTTGGGACGCCTTGCGCCGCCGCGATCCCGCCGCCGACGGGCGGTTCGTCTATGCGGTCCGCAGCACCGGCGTCTATTGCCGTCCCAGCTGTGCCGCGCGCCCGGCCCGGCCGGAGAATGTCGTGTTCTACGACACCAACGCCGAGGCGGAACGGGCGGGCTTCCGTCCCTGCAAGCGCTGCCGTCCCGACGGACCGAGCCAAGCCGAACGCCGGGCCGACGCCGTCGCCCGCGCCTGCCGTCTGATCGAGGAGGCGGAGGAGGTTCCGCCGCTGGACCGGCTTGCCGCCGCCGCCGGGTTGAGCCCGCACCATTTCCACCGCATCTTCAAACAGACGACCGGCGTCACCCCGCGCGCCTATGCCGAGGCCCGCCGCGCCGCCCGCGTCGCCGGCACCCTGCAGGAGGCCGGCAGCGTGACCGAGGCGATCTACGAGGCCGGCTACGGCTCGTCCGGCCGCTTCTACGAGACGGCAGGGGCACGGCTGGGCATGACGCCCACCGCCTACCGCCGCGGCGGGGCGGGGGAGGCGATCCGCTTCGCGGTCGGGGCCTGCTCGCTGGGCTCCATCCTGGTGGCGGCGACGGAGCGCGGCATCTGCGCCATCCTGCTGGGCGACGATCCGGAGGCGTTGCTGCGCGACCTGCAGGACCGCTTCCCCAAGGCCGATCTGATCGGCGGTGACGCCGGATTCGAGACGACCGTGGCGCAGGTGGTGGGGCTGGTCGAGGCGCCGGGAACCGGGTTGGACCTGCCGCTGGACATCGGCGGCACCGCCTTCCAGCAGCGGGTCTGGCAGGCGTTGCAGGCGATACCCGCCGGGCGGACCGCCAGCTATGCCGAAATCGCCAGGGCAATCGGCGAGCCGGCGGCGGTGCGGGCGGTGGCGCGGGCCTGCGGCGCCAACCCGTTGGCGGTGGCGATCCCCTGCCACCGGGTGGTGCGCTCCGACGGCGGCCTGTCCGGCTACCGCTGGGGCGTGGAGCGCAAGCGCGACCTGTTGGAGAGGGAGCGGACGGAAGACCGCAAGGAGTTGGTGCGGTGACGGTGGTGGACGATCTGGACTGGACCCGCATCGGGGCGGAGCTCGATGCCGGCGGCCATGCCATGACCGGGCCGCTTCTGGATGCCGGGACCTGTGCGGCGCTGGCCGGCCTCTATGGGCGGGACACCCCTTTCCGAAGCCGGGTGGTGATGGAGCGGCACGGCTTCGGCAAGGGGGAGTACAAATACTTCACCCACCCGCTGCCGGACCCGGTCGCTGCCCTGCGGGCGCCGCTCTACCGTCGGCTGGCGCCCATCGCCAATCGCTGGGCCGAGGCGATGGGTCTCGACACCCGCTATCCGGCGGAGCATGCGGAGTTTCTGGAGCGCTGCCACGCCGCGGGACAGACGCGCCCGACGCCGCTTCTGCTGAAATACGGCCCCGGCGACTACAACTGCCTGCATCAGGACCTCTATGGCGAGACGGTGTTCCCGTTGCAGATCGCCATCCTGCTGTCGGAGCCCGGCAGCGGCTTCACCGGCGGCGAGTTCGTGCTGACCGAACAGCGCCCGCGCATGCAGTCGCGTGCCACCGTCGTGCCGCTGGGGCTGGGAGAGGGGGTGATCTTCGCCGTGGACCAGCGCCCGGTCCAGGGCAGCCGCGGCCCCTACCGTGTCCGCCACCGCCATGGCGTCAGCCCGGTCAGGTCGGGCGAACGCCACACGCTGGGCATCATCTTCCACGACGCGGCGTGAAGCGTCACCCTGCCGCCGATGGCGCCCGCGATCCCATTCCACGGGCAGGGGAATAGCCGCGCACCGCCAGCGCCGCGAACAGCAGGGTCGCGCTGGCGACCACGGCCAGCGCCAGTCCATCCAGTTGCCCGTACAGAGCGAAGCGGATCAGTTCCACCCCATGGGTGAAGGGGTTCAGGCTGCACAGCCACCACAGCAGCGGCCCGGCCTCCTCCATGCGATAGAGCGGATAGAGGGCGGAGGACAGGAAGAACAGGGGGAAGACGACGAAGTTCATCACCCCGGCGAAATTCTCCAGCTGCCGGATGGTGGAGGCCAGCACCATGCCCAGCGCGCCCAGCATCAGCCCGTTCAGCAGCAGGGCCGGCAGCACGGTCAGCGGCGCCCAGCCCGGCAGGTCGATGCCATAGAGCCGGACGATCAGCAGGAAGGCTGCCACCTGCAGCACCGACACCACCACCCCGCCCAACAGCCGCGCCAGCAGCAGGAAGCCGCGCGGCAGCGGGCTGGTCAGCAGGATGCGCATGCTGCCCATCTCGCGGTCGTAGACCATCGACAGCGAGCCCTGCATGCCGTTGAACAGCTGGATCATGCCGATCAGCCCCGGCACGATGTAGGTCTCGTAGGGGATGTAGGTCTCGTAGGGCGGAATGATGGCGATGCCGAGCGCCGCGCGGAAGCCCGCCGCGAAGACGAACAGCCAGACCAGCGGCCGGACCAGCGCGCCCAGGAAGCGTTCGCGCTGGTGGACGAAGCGCAGGACCTCCCGCGCGACGATTCCCTGGAAGGCGATCCACCATCCGCTCATGCCGCGGCCTCCGCATTCGCATCCATGCCGGCGACCGGTTTGGCGGCGGTCAGCCGGTCGAAACTCTCCGCAACGGTGGCACACCCGGTTTCGGCATTCACCGCGGCGACCGGGCCGCTGGCCCGCACCCGGCCGCGATGCAGGACCACGACATGGTCGGTGGCCGGGTCGATCTCGTCGATCAGGTGGGTGGCCCACAGCACGGCGATGCCCTCTCCCTCGCACAGCGCATGGACATGGCGGATCAGCGTGCGGCGGGCGGGGATGTCGAGCCCAACCGTCGGTTCGTCCAGCAAAAGCAGGGATGGGCGGTGCAGCAGGGCGCGGGCGATCTCCACCCGCCGGCGATGCCCGCCATTCAGGGCGCGAACCTTCTCGCCCCGCCGTTCGAACAGGGACAGGCGGGTCAGTTCCGTCTCGATCCGGCGGTCGGCCTCGCGCCGGCCGATGCCGTGCAGGGCCGCGAAATAGCGCAGATTCTGCACCACCGTCAGGTCGAGGTCGAGCGTCGGCTGCTGGAACACCACTCCCAGCCGGGCCAGTGCCTCGCCGGGTGATTGCGCCATGTCGCGGCCGTGGATGCGCACCCTGCCCGAGTTGGGCCGCAGAAGTCCGGTGGCGAGCGCGAACAGGGTGCTCTTCCCCGCCCCGTTGGGGCCGAGCAGGCAGGTGAAGGCGCCCGGCATCACGCGGAACCCGACATCCTCCAGCGCATGGCGCTCCCCGCCATAGCTGTGGCGCAGCCCCTCAACCTCCAATGCCGGCACCGTCATCCTGCTGCCCCCATTTTCCATCACCCCTTGACGACGACGCCCCAGGGATAGCGGCCGACCTTGATCGACTTCGTCACCTTCAGGCTGTCGACGTCGATCACCGACACGTCGCTGCTGACCCCGTTGGTGGTGTAGAGCGTCTTCTGGTCGGGCGTCAGCGCCAGATGCCAGACGCGGCGGCCGACCAGCAGGTAGTCCTTCACCTCGAAGGTCTTGGCGTCCACCACGGCGACATGGTTGGCCGGGCCGAGCGCCACGAAGGCATAGCGGCCGTCGTCGGTCAGCTTGACACCGACCGGCTGGATGCGGTCCTTGGCGACACCCTTGATGTGGAAGTCGATGGCCTTCTTGACCTGGCGCGTGGCGGTGTCGATGACGCTGACGGTGCCGCCGATCTCCGACGATACCCACAGCTGCGCGCCGTCCTTGGTGAACTCGGCATGGCGCGGGCGCGGGCCGACCAGGGTGTTGTCGACGACCTGCCGCTTCTCCACGTCGATCCAGTGGACCATGCTGGTGGTCTCCGACGTGTTGACGGCCCAGCGTCCGTCGGGGCTGACGTCCATCCCCTCCGGCTCCACCCCGACATCGACCTGGAAGGCGACCTTGCGGGTGGGCACGTCGACCACGGTGACGACGTTGCTGTCCTCGTTGGCGATGAACAGGCTCTTGCCGTCGGGGCTGAGCGCGAACTGTTCCGGATCCTCGCCGGAGGGCAGATTGTGGACGACCTTCCTGCTGGCGAGGTCGAGCACCTGCACCGCATGGTCGTCGCTGGCGCAGATGAACAGCTGGGTGCCGTCCTTCGACAGGGTGATGCCGCGCGGGCGCTTGCCGACCTTGATGGTGTCGACCACCGCCAGCGTCTTGCCGTCGATCACCGACAGGCTGTTGTCCTTCTCGTTCGACACATAGATCGTCTGGGCCGACGCGGCGGACGCCAGGAAGGCGGTCAGCAGGGACGCGGCTATGGGGAGCCGGGGCAGGCGGGCGGATGTCATGGCGTCTTCTTCCCTCGCGTCTTGCAGAGCGTTTCAGGTTGGTCGTAGCCCAGGCTGTCCAGTTCGGTCCGCGGGTGCAGGAACCCCTCCTGCGGCGACACCGACACGACCGAGCGGTCGGCCGCCAGCAGCACCGGCTGGCGCAACTGCCCGTCCCACGGACGCAGGGTCAGCGGTGCGCCGCGGAAGGCGGACATGGTGAAGTCGGGCGACTGGATGAAGGCGATCAGCCGGTCCGGATCGGTGGTGCGGGCGCGGGCGGCGGCCTCCCCCACCACGCGGACGGCGGTCCAGCCATTGTGGTCGCGGGCGGTCATCGGCCGCTTGGCCGCCGCCTTGAAGCGGGATTGCAGTTGCGCCGCCCCCCATTGTTCGTGGGTGCGGTGCCACACCGTGGGGACCAGCCCCTGGGTGCCGGCCACCGGGCGCGGATCGGCGGTGCGGTAGGACAGGTAGTCGCCGAACTCCCCGACCTCGTCGGCGACGATCAGCACGTCGTAGGATTTGGCCTGGGTGAAGACGGGGATTTCCGCCTCCGCCGTGCGGTTCACGTCGCTGTCGGCGGTCCACGCCTTCTCCGCCACGATCTGGGCGCCGACGCGCTTGGCGGTGCGGCGGACGGCGTCGGCATAGAGCCTGTCCTCCGGCCGGCGGCCGGTGACGAGGAACCAGCGCGGCCAGCGCTTCTTCACCAGATACTGCCCCAACGCATCGGCCAGCATCGCCCGGCTGGGCGCCACATGCAGCAGGTTGGGCGCGCAGGCCGCGCCGCGCAGGGAGTCGTCCGGCGCGTTCGCGTTCAAAAGCAGCAGGTTGCGCGCTTCCGGCAGCTTCGACAGCGCATCCACCGTGGTGCCGGGTGCGTCGACGACGACGAATCGCCCGCCGCGTCCCGCCAGTTCGCGCAGGGCCGCCGCGGCATCGCCGTCCGGCGGAACCTTCACGCTGTCCAGCACGAAGGACTGCTTGAGGAATTTGCCGGTCGTGTTGTTGTCGGCGATGGCGAGCGTTGCGCCGGCCAACCCGTCGTCCGGCGGCGGCTCGTCCGGGTTGGCGACGTAGGGCGGCGGTTCCGGCGTCTGCGACAGGAAGCCGATGCGGATCTCGCCGGCATCGGCGCCGGCAATCTGCTGGGCGGCAGCCGGCAGTCCGGCGAGCAGAACGGTGCCCAATGCAGCACCGAGTGCGGCCAGCGACAGGCTGTGGAGCAGGCGGGTCTTCGTCATCGTATCCGTCGGAACGCAAACAGTTTGGAGTGCAGCCTATCGGGCGAATCCGGTCTCCGGAATGCGACTATGGGAGAATGGACAGCCGCCCGGCGGGTCGGGCCGCCCGCAAGGTGGTCATAGCCGCGCTCCGACTTGTACGAAAGTCCAATTATTGGTATTGCTGACCAGTGGTTATCCTGGCACCCGTTCGATCAGGAAACCACTGCCGGAACCTCCGATGGCGCCCGTCACCCGTCGCCGCTTTCTCTCCGGACTTGCCGCAACCGGCGCCGCCATCGGGGCGTCGGCCGTTCCGCGGACCGCGTCCGCCCGCCCGCTCGACGAGGTGATGGAGCGCGGCCGGCTGCGCGTGGCCGTCTACCGCGATTTCCGGCCCTTCTCCTTTCAGCAGGACGGGATCCTGGTCGGCATCGACGTGGACCTTGCCCGTGCAATCGCGGGAAAGCTGGGGGTGAAGGCCGACATCGTGGAACAGATCGCCGGGGAGACCGTGTCCGACGACCTGCGCGTCGCGGTCTGGCGCGGCAGCCTGTTCGGCGGCGAGCTGGCCGACATCATGATGCACATCCCCTATGACAAGCAGTTCGGCCTGATGAACCCGGAGGCGGTGCTGTTCGGCCCCTACCATCACGAAGTGTTCGCGCTGGCCCGCAATCCGCAGCGGGTGCGTTCCGCCATGCTGGCGACCCTGCCGGAGGAGCCGATCGCGGTGGAGATCGACAGCATCCCCGACTTCTTCCTGCTGGGCCTGCAGGGCGGCCGGCTGCGCAGCCACATCATCCATTGCCCGACGCCCGAGGCCGCCGTCGAGAAGCTGACCTCCGGTGAGGCCGCCGCGGTGCTGGCGCCGCTCAGCCAGGTGCAGGCCGCCCTCGGCGCACGGGCGGAGCAGTTCCCCATCGCCACCGTGACCCTGCCGGGGATGATGACGTCGAGCTGGAACGTCGGCATGGCGACCAAGGAGAACTCCCGCGATCTCGTCTATGCCGTCGGCGACGCGGTGGCCGCCCTGACCGAGGACGGGACGATGGCGAGGATCTTCGCCAGCTACGGCGTCACCCACACCCCGCCCCCACTGGTGGAGTGAAGCTCTCGGGATCCCCTCTCCCCAGGGGGGAGAGGGGGAAGCTGCCGATTGGGAGGAGTTGCATGCGACACGCCTTGCTCGGAAGCCACCTGACCGTAGCGCTGCTGATGGCAGCCTCCCCGGCATTCTCCGCGCCTTCTCCGTCCGACCCGCTCGGCTCCGTGATGTGGGAGGCCCTGCGCGAGCAGTATTTCGCCGACGCGCCTGTGGTGTTCGATGACAAAGTGAAGGTCACCTCACCCGCCTCCGCGGAAGACACCCGCGCGGTGCCGCTGTCCGTCGACGCCACCGCCTTGGGACAGGTGGTGGAGATGCTGGCGATCGCCGACCTCAACCCCTTTCCGCTGATCCTGCGCTATCACCCCGGCACCGCCGCGCCCTACATCGCCACCCGCATCAAGATCCAGCAGGCGACCGCCGTGCGCGGCGCGGCGCGGACCGCAGACGGCGTGTGGCATGTGTCGGGCGTCCTGGTCGATGCGGCGGGCGGTGGCTGCAGCGCCCCGCCGGTGTCCTACGCGCAGAAGGATTGGGCCGACCATGTCGGCGAGGTGCAGGCGCGGCTGTGGCCGGCGGATGCGGACGGGGTGGCGCGGCTGAGGCTGCGCATCCGTCATCCCAACGACACCGGCCTCGTCGACGGCATCCCCGCCTTCTTCGTCGAGACGCTGACGGTCCAGGCGCAGACCCCCGGCGGCCCGGCCGAACTGGCGCGGATCGACAGCCTGGAGCCGGTTTCGGAAAACCCGGTCTATTCCCTCGACCTCCGCCCGCCGCCGGATGCCAGGGCGCTGGTGCTGCGCGGCCGCGACAACCAGGGCGGCGAGATCGACGCGATCATCCCGATGCCGCCGCCCGGCGCCCGGCCGGCGATGACGCTGCGCCCAACCGACCCGCTGCGGAGTGTCGGACAATGACGACGAAGCTTTTGCGCCGGCTGGCGCTTGCTGCCGTTCTTGCCGCGGGTCTCACAGCCACCGCCCAAGCCGCCGGCCCGCTGACCTACGACCTGAAGCCGACGCGCATCGCCCCGGACACCTATGTGTTCGAGGGATCGACCAAGCATTTCACCCGTGCCAACGGCGGAAACATCCTGAATTCCGGCTTCATCGTTACCGCCGACGGAGTGATCGTCATCCAGACCGGTCCGTCCCGCCGCTATGGCGAGGAGATGCGCGCCGCCATCCGCAAGGTTACCGACAAGTCGGTCCGCAAGGTCTTCGTCAGCAACCTGCACCCCGATTACTGGCTGGGTTCCCAGGCCTTCGCCGACGTGCCGGTCGCGGCGCTGCCCGGCACCATCGCCGGCATCCAGGAGGAGGGGAGCGGCATCGCCGACAACATGTACCGGCTGGTCGGCGACTGGATGCGCGGGACCGAGGTGACGGTGCCGACCGAGCCGGTCTATGGATCCACCGTCAAGTTCGGCGACCATCGGCTGCGGCTGATCCCGCTGGCGGGCCACACCGCCGCCGACCTGATGATCCTGGACGAGACGACGGGCGTGCTGTTCGCCGGCGGCGTCGTCTTCTGCAACCGCACCCCCACCACGCCCCATGCCTCCATCGCCGACTGGCTGAAGGAGCTCGACGCGGTGGATGCGCTGGACATCCGGCTGCTGGTGCCCAACCACGGCAACATCCGCCCCGACAAGGCTTGTGTCGCCCAGACCCGCGACTGGCTGACCTGGCTGGACGGCACGCTGCGCCATGCGATGGAGTCGGGCATGGACATGGCGGAAGCGCTGGAACTGCCGATCCCCGAACGCTTTGCAGTTCTCGACGTGCTGCGCGAAGAGTATCGCCGCTCCGTCGCCCATCTCTGGCCGAAGATCGAGCGCGAGAGCCTTCCCAGAGTCAATTGACGCTTGCGCCTGCTACTATCCGACAATTTACCCGACCGATCATCCGTCTACACTGCCGATATCGTGAAGCGACGCGGCCCTTGCGGCCGCCAACATCCTGATAGCCGCCCCGATTCCGACCCAGAACCGCCGGACCCGCCCGTCCTGCGGCAACGGTCGGATCTTGTCCGGGCGGTGCCGTCATCATCAGTCTTGGGAGGCAACCGCACATGAAGCGTCTGGTTACAAGTCTCGCCCTGGCAGCCTCGCTGACCGCCTTCAGCGCCACCGGCGTTCTCGCCGCCGCCAGCACCTCCAATGGCCCATCCAACGAGGATCTGCTGAAGAGCGCCACCAACACCGAAGCGGTCCTGACCTATGGCATGGGTCCGCAGGCCCAGCGCTTCAGCCCGCTGACCGACCTGAACGCCGACACCGTGAAGAAGCTGGTCCCGGTCTGGTCCTTCTCCTTCGGCGGCGAGAAGCAGCGCGGGCAGGAAGCCCAGCCCATCGTCTATGACGGCACCATCTACGTCACCGGCTCCTACTCCCGCCTCTATGCGGTCGATGCCCGCACCGGCCATAAGAAGTGGGAATACAACCACCGCCTGCCCGACGGCATCATGCCCTGCTGCGACGTGGTGAACCGCGGCGCAGCGATCTACAAGGACAAGATCTATTTCGCCACGCTGGACGCCCGCCTCGTCGCGCTGAACCGCGAGACCGGCAAGGTCGTCTGGAACAAGAAGCTGCAGGACTACAAGGAAGGCTATTCCAACACCGCCGCCCCGATGATCGTCGACGGCAAGATCATCACCGGCAACTCCGGCGGCGAGTTCGGCGTCATCGGCATGGTCGAGGCCCGCGATGCCGAGACGGGCGAGCTCGTCTGGCAGCGCCCGACCATCGAAGGCAACATGGGGACGCTGAACGGCAAGGACTCGACCGTCACCGGCAAGACCAATGCCAGCTGGCCGGGCGACATGTACAAGACCGGCGGCGGCGCCACCTGGCTGGGCGGCACCTACGATCCGGAGACCAAGAGCCTGTTCTTCGGCACCGGCAACCCGGCGCCGTGGAACTCGCACCTGCGCCCCGGCGACAACCTCTACACCTCCTCCACGCTCGCCATCAATCCGGACAACGGCGAGATCAAGTGGCATTACCAGACCACGCCGCATGACGGCTGGGACTTCGACGGCGTGAACGAGCTCGTGTCCTTCGACCTGAAGAAGGACGGCAAGGTCATCAAGGCCGGCGGCAAGGCCGACCGCAACGGCTTCTTCTACGTCATCGACCGCAACACCGGGAAGCTGATCAACGCCACGCCCTTCGTCACCAAGATCACCTGGGCCAAGGGCATCGACCTCGAGACCGGCCGTCCGATCTACATCGACGACAACCGTCCGGGCGCCCCGACCCAGGGCAGCGGCGAGGCCAAGGGCAAGTCGGTCTTCTCGGCTCCCGCCTTCCTCGGCGCCAAGAACTGGATGCCGATGGCCTACAACCCGCAGACCGAGCTGTTCTATGTCCCGGCCAACGAGTGGGGCATGGACATCTGGAACGAGCCGATCACCTACAAGAAGGGTGCGGCCTATCTCGGCGCCGGTTTCACCATCAAGCCGCTGTATGATGATTACATCGGCGCGCTGCGCGCCGTCGATCCGAAGACCGGCAAGATCGTCTGGGAATACAAGAACCCGGCTCCGCTGTGGGGCGGCGTCCTGACCACCGCCGGCAACCTCGTCTTCACCGGCACGCCGGAAGGCTACCTGAAGGCCTTCGACGCCAAGTCCGGCACGGAGGTCTGGAAGTTCCAGACCGGCTCCGGCGTGGTCGGCAGCCCGGTCACCTGGAAGATGGATGGCGAGCAGTATGTCGCCGTCGTCTCCGGCTGGGGCGGCGCGGTGCCGCTGTGGGGCGGCGATGTCGCCAAGCTGGTGAAGGACATCAACCAGGGCGGCTCGCTCTGGGTCTTCAAGCTGCCCAAGGCCTGATCGGTCCTCGACCGGCTGGAGAGGCCGATCGGGAAGGGGCGGACCGGAGCAATCCGGTCCGCTCGTTTCCATGTGCAGATACTGTATAGTTAAGCCGATCCATTGTTCAGTTTTGTCCTACCATAGTCCAATTATTTGCCTGGCATACTGCTGATAACGTCTGTCCATGCGAAGCAGAAGCCGCAAGGCGGCGAGAAACAGAGGGAACGTCTTACTCATGACTGCACGGATTCTTCGGATTGCAGCCGCTGTTGGTCTGATCGGCGCCGTGGCGCTGCCCGGCCTTGTCTATGCCCATGGCGATGTGGTGCCGCAGGCGGTCGATACCACCGGGCTGGACAAGCTGGGCGACAAATGGCGCGACAGCAATCCCTACCGCAGCAACCAGCGCGCCATCGAGATCGGCGCGTCGGCCTTCAACCAGAACTGCGCGCGCTGCCATGGGCTGGGCGCGGTGTCCGGCGGCATCGCTCCCGACCTGCGCTATCTGGAAAAGGGCGATGCCGGCGACGAGTGGTTCAAGGAGCGCGTGATCAACGGCTCCATCCGCAACGGCGTCACCTACATGCCGGCCTTCGGCGAGGCGCTGGGGCAGGAGGCGCTGTGGTCGATCCGCTCCTGGCTGGAAACCGTGCACGAGGACTGATCCCCTGCCGCCGATTGTCGGGCGCCGGTTGCCGGGCGCCGGCTCTCCGTTCCCGTTCTTCCCCATCCAAGGTGCTCATCCATGATCCGCAGAACCGCTTCCCTGGTCGCCGTCGCCGTCGCCGCCGCCCTGCTGGCTGCGCCCGCCGCCGTTTCGTATGCCGCCGACCGCGCCACCCCCGAACAGGCCAAGTCGCTGGTCGCCGACGCCGTCGCCTATCTGAAGGCCAAGGGGCCGGAGGAAGCCACCAAGGCCTTCCAGGACCCGAAGGGCAGCTTCCGCCGTGGCGAGCTGTATGTCTTCGTCTTCGATACCAACGGCCGTTACGTGGCGTCCGGCGCCAACCCGCGCCTTGCCGGTTCCGAGGCGGCCGACCTGAAGGATGCCGAAGGCAAGCCCATCGTCCAGGCGATGATCACGGAAACCAAGGACAAGCCGAGCGCCGTCATCGACTATGTCTGGCTGAACCGCCAGAGCAACAAGGTCGAGCACAAGCATTCCTACGTCACCCGCGACGGCAATTACATCGTCGGGGCGGGAACCTACGATCAGTGAGGGCGCAGGGGGGCGGGCAGTGGCGCAGGAGCCCGGCTTCTCCGCATGGTTCGCCCCACTCTCCTATCGTTGACTGTACGAACCATCTGCAATGCCCCTAGACTGAGGGCGCAACCAGACGCCGGGGATCGGACCATGTCGGCAGGCTGTACGAGACGGGCGACGCTGCTGGCCGCCGGCGCGCTTGCCGCGTCGGCGGCGCTCCGGCCCGGTTTCGCCGCCGAACGGCCGGTGGTTCGCGCCGGGGTGCTGAAGTTCGGAACCGTCAGCTGGGAACTCGACACCGTCCGCGCCAACCGCTTCGACCAGGAGGCCGGCATCGACCTGCGTCTGGTGGAGTTGGCGGGGAATCCGGCCACGCAGGTCGCGCTGCAGGCGGGCGGGGTGGAGGTGATCGTCTCCGATTGGCTGTGGGTGTCGCGGATGCGCACGAAGGGGGAGGCGTTGTCCTTCATCCCCTATTCGACCGCCGTCGGCGCGCTGGTGGTGCCGGCCGGCTCCGCGATCACGGGAATAGCCGACCTGCGCGGCAGGCGCATCGGGGTCGCCGGCAGCCCGCTGGACAAGAGCTGGCTCCTGCTGAAGGCGCTGGCCGGCGACCGGCACGGCCTTGCGCTCGACCGCGAGGCCCAGCCCTTCTTCGCCGCACCGCCGTTGCTGAACAGCAAGATCGGTGACGGCGACCTGGACGCCGTGCTGACCTACTGGCCCTTCGCCGCCCGGCTGGAGGCGCGGGGCATGCGCGTGTTGGTCACGGTGTCTGACATGCTGACGGCGCTGGGCCAGCCGGCCAACATTCCGTCCATCGGCTATGTCTTCCGCGAGGACTGGGCGCGCGCCAATCCGGCCGCCCTCGCCGGATTCCAGGCGGCCATCGGCAGGGCGAAGACGCTGCTGGCGCAATCGGATGCCGCCTGGGACCGGCTGGCTCCGCTGATGCAGGCGGAGGACGACGCCACCTTCCGCACCCTGCGCGACCGCTACCGCGAGGGCATTCCCCGCCGCTGGACCGCGGAGGAGCAGGCCGGCGCCGCGCAGCTCTATGCGTTGCTGGCCCGGCTCGGCGGTCGCGAACTGGTCGGCGACGCGGCGACGATCGCGCCCGGCACCTTCTGGGCCGGCGGGTCGTAGCCGGTGCGCCGCGCCCTGCTGCCGCTGCTGTCGGTCCTGCTGCTGCTCGCCTGCTGGCAGGCGGCGGCGCTGCTGGCCGGCGGACGCCTGCTGCCGGGGCCGTTGCCGGTCGCGCAATCCCTGCTGCGCGAGGCGGAGAGCGGCGCGCTGTTCCACCATCTCGGCGTCACGCTGCTGCGGGTTCTGGGCGCCTTCGCGCTCGCCATGTCCATCGGCACCGGGCTGGGGGTGGCGATGGGCCGCTCCCTCTTCGCCGACCGGCTGTTCGGGTCCTGGCTGGTCTTCTTTCTGAATTTGCCGGCGCTGGTGGTGATCGTGCTGGCCTATGTCTGGTTCGGCCTGACCGAGGCCGCGGCCATCGGTGCGGTGGCCGTCAACAAGATCCCCAACACGGTCGTCCTGGTGCGTGCCGGTGCGCGGGCCATCGACGAGGGGTTGATCGACATGGCCCGCGTCTATCGGCTGTCTCCGGCCGACCGGCTGCGCCATGTGCTGCTGCCGCAACTCACCCCGACCATCGCCGCTGCCGCGCGGTCCGGCCTGGCGCTGATCTGGAAGATCGTGCTGGTGGTCGAACTGCTGGGCCGCAGCGACGGTGTCGGATTCCAGATCAACCTCCTTTTCCAGACGTTCGATGTCGCAGGAATCCTGGCGTACACCGTCGCGTTCGTGGCCGTGGTCCAGCTTTTGGAATACGGCGTCCTCCAACCCGTCGAGCGGCGCTGCCAGCGTTGGCGGCGCTTGCCCGCTGACGCTTGAAATCCGCTCCAAGCGCTTTGGCGCGACGGAGGCCGTGCGCGGCCTGTCGCTGTCCGCGGCGGCGGGTGAGGTCGTGGCCCTGGTCGGCCCCAGCGGCTGCGGCAAGACGACGGCGCTCGGCATTGTCGCCGGGCTGGACCGCGCCTTCGACGGGGAGGTCAGCATCGGCACGCGCCCCGATGGCGGACCGGCGCGGCTGGGCTATGTGTTCCAGGAACCGCGGCTGCTGCCCTGGCGTACCGTGCGGCAGAATCTGGCGCTGGTCCTGCCGCGGGCGCAACGCAAAGGGCCGGCGGTCGGCGCCATTCTGGACGCGCTGGAGCTGACCCCCTTCGCCGACCGTTTCCCGACCCAGCTGTCGCTGGGCATGGCGCGGCGGGTGGCGCTGGCCCGCGCCTTCGTGGTGGAACCGGATCTGCTGCTGATGGACGAGCCCTTCGTTTCGCTGGACGAACCGACGGCGCTGCGGCTGCGCGCGCTGCTGACCGGATTGCTGGACCGGCGGCCGACCACCGTCCTGCTGGTGACCCACAATCTGCGCGAGGCGCTGGCGCTCGCCGACCGGCTCCTGCTGCTGGCTCCGTCGCCGGGGCGGGTGGTGGCCGAGGTGCCGGTGCCCATTCCCCGCGCCGCCCGCGACGATGCCACCATCGAAGCGCTGCGCCGCGACCTGCTGTCCCGCCCGGAACCGGCCTTCCGCCTGCTGGCATGAGATCTGCCGATTTTCAGTGCATTTGCCCCTCGTTCGGTTCGGACGGGTGCGCTATGGTGCCTCCGGTGCCGGTTCGGTTTGACGGTGGTGAAAGGCGGCGGAGCCGAATGGCGTTCGGTCGGTCGACAGTGGGGCAGGGACGGAGACTTGGCCTGTTGGCCGGGTTGGTCGCGCTGTTGCTGCAAGTCATCGCCTGGGGCTGGATGCCCGTTGCGACCGCCGTTGCCAGGACCGGAGGAACGGCGTCGCTGCTGATCTGTTCGGCCGGCGGCTTCGCGACGATCGACATGGATCCTGCGGAATATGGGCCGGCGGAGTATGGGTTCGACGCCATCGGCGTGGACCGGGACGCCGGGGGCAGCGATGGCGGCACTTCCGGCCCGACACCCTTCGGCAGCGGCCATTGCCCGCTCTGCCCGCTGATTGCCGGGCTCGCCTTGCCCCCGCCGCCCCTGACGGTCGGCCCGGCCATGTCAGTTGCCGGCGACACCCGCCTGCTGCCGGGCGGGCGGATCGCTGCGGGTTGGTTCCTGTCGACGCTCCAGGCCCGCGCCCCTCCGTCCTACGCCTGATCTCAGACGTCCGATTTTCCCTTTGCCACCCGACCGGGCTGCCAATCGCGTGCCGGATCCAATCCGGATCCGTGCCGTCCGCATGCCATGCCCATGTCCGTCTTCAGGAGAAGAAGTCAATGAAGCGCATTCTCGGCATCGCCACCGCCCTCGTTCTGCTCGGCGGCGGTGCCGTACTGGCCCACGGTTACAAGGCCGGTCCGATCGACATCGGCCATCCCTGGGCCCGTGCCACCGCGCCGTCGGCGCCCAACGGTGGCGCTTACCTGTCGCTGACCAACACCGGCACGGCGGAAGACCGTCTGGTCGCCGCCTCGACCCCCGCGGCCGAAAAGGCGGAACTGCACACCCATCTCAACGAGAATGGCGTGATGAAGATGCGGGAGGTTCCCTTCATCGCCGTCGCGCCGGGAGATTCGGTGAAGCTGGCGCCGGGTGGGCTGCACGTCATGCTGCTCGGTCTCAAGAAGCCGCTGGTGAAGGGAGAGCGCGTGCCTTTGACCCTGCGCTTCGAGAAGGCCGGCAGCGTCGAGGTCGAACTCGCCGTCGAGGCCGCCGGCCAGAGCGGTTCCGACCACGACCATGGCCATAACGCTGGGCAAGCTGGCAAGCAGTAAAGCAAATCCGTTCCCCACCGGCCGGATTGCCGGCAGCCTCATCCGATGGCTGCCGGCAATTCGGGCAACCGACTGCCGGATATTGCATTTAATTTACGAATGAAAAGTATCCGTGAAGGATAAGAAAATGCCATAAATAGGCTTTCCCCACAAAAAAGCGGAATTTATTGTTGGTGTCTTGAGAGAATCGGTCTCGATGTTGGCGGAGACGTCGGATAGAGTGCTGTTGGTCCGATCCCATCTCTTTCATCCGCACCAAGAGCCACGCCTTGAGCGATTTTGCCGACCATTTCCAGCATGATGTCCTTCGGGAGCTCATTGGATCCTTGCGGTTGACCGACGCTCCTCTGCTGGTTCTGTGCGGTCCGAATGGCGGCTATCTGGCGCTCAGCGATTCGACGCGCCGCTATTTCGGTCCGGTTGCCAATCAGATGCTGGGCAACGGCTGGATTTCGGCGATCCATCCCGATGACCAGCTGCTCGCCGCCGACTCCTGGCTGCGGGCGGTTTTCCACGATGCGGCTTATGACCTGCAGCTGCGATACCGGCGCTATGACGGCTGTTATCGCGCCTTCGCGGTAAGAGCCGTCCGCTTCTTCGACCAACTGGCCCATGAGACACGGTGGCTGGTGGGGTCCGAGCCGCTCGACGAGTGACGGCCCCCCGCTGCAAGGCGAAGTCCGCGGCGCAGGGGCCGGTCGATGGCCCGACGGCGCCGGTCAGCGCGGACGGTGGCGGGCCAGCGCGTCGGCGATGTCCAGGTCGCGGAAGGGCTTGCCGACCACAGGGCGCGCACGGTGGGCGTCGGGCAGCCCCTCCGCCCCATGGCCGGTGGTGAAGATGAAGGGGATGCCGGCGGCGGCCAGCCGGTCGGCCACCGCATCCACCCGCTCGCCGCGCAGATTGACGTCGAGCAGAGCGATGTCGAAACCGCCGGCCGCGATCATCTCCAGCGCCGCCGTCACCGAGCCGGCCGGGCCGAGGCAGGTCACGCCGCGGTCGAGCAGGGCATCCTCCAGGCTCATGGCGATCAGCGGCTCGTCCTCGACGATCAGGACGGTCAGGTCGGAGATATTCGCGTCGGTCACTGCGGGCTCACTCGCGACGACAGGGGAATCACCAGCCGGCATCGCACGCCTGCCGGGTCGAAAGCAAGCGCCACGTCGCCCTCCAGTTCATGCGCCAGGCCGCGTTCGATCAGGCGCGATCCGAAGCCGCGGCGGGTCGGCGTCACCACCGGCGGCCCGCCGCTCTCGCGCCAGCGCAGGACCAGGGCTCCGGCGTGACCGTCCTTGCCGGCGCGCACCGGCGGCTGGGCCGGCTTCGCGATCTCCCAATCCAGTTCCACCCGTCCGTTTTCCGCGGACAGGGCACCATATTTGGCGGCGTTGGTGGCAAGCTCGTGGAAGGCGAGGTGAAGGGACACCGCGACGCCGGTGGTCAGGTTGACCGGCGGTCCGCCGACCGTGACGCGGCCGGCATGGACATGGGGTTCCAGCGTCAAGGCGGCGATCTCGCTCAGCGAGGCGCCCTGCCACTGACGGCGGGTCAGCAGGTCATGGGCCTGGGCCAGCGCGCGCAGACGGGACTGGAAGGCATCCGGAAACGCCTCCACCGACGGCGCGGCGCGCAGGGTCTGCTTGGCGATGGACTGCACCATCGCCAGGGTGTTCTTCACCCGGTGGTTCAGCTCCTCCAGCAGCAGGAGTTGCCGCTCCTCCGCCTTCTTGCGGTCGGTGATGTTCAGCGAGACGCCGGCCAGCCCGGTCGGCGTACCGTCCCGGTCATAGACGGCGCGGCCACGCACCTGCACCCAATGGACGCTGCCGTCGGGCCAGACGGTCCGGTACTCCATGTCCAGCGGGGAGCCGTTGTTCACCGCCTGCTGCACCATCGCCTGTTGATAGTTGCGGTCCTCGGGATGGACATGCGCCAGCAGCCGGTCATAGCTGGCGAGCTCGTCCGGGTCGGACAGGCCGAGATTGGCGGCGCAGATCGCGGACACGCGCAGACGGTTGTCGGCCAGTGTCAGTTCCCATGAGCCGAGCCGCCCGGCCTCAAGCGCGAAGCGCAGCCGCGCCTCGCTTTCAGCCAGGGCCTGGCGCTTGTCGGCCAGTTCGTTGCGGTCGCGCGCCTCCACCAGCGCGCGGCGGACGACGACCTGCAGGCGCTCCATCCGCAGCTTGACCACGTAATCGGTGGCGCCCTTCTTCAGCGCCTCGATGGCGGTTTCTTCGCCGAGCATGCCGGACACGAAGATGAAGGGCACACGCGGCAGCCGCTCCCGCGCGATGGCCAGCGCCGACATGCCGTCGAAATCGGGCAGGTCGAAGTCCGACAGGATCAGGTCGTACGGCCCGCCGGCCGTGACCGCGTCCATGAAGGAGTGCCGGGTATCGACCCGCTGGATGTCGAAATCATGGTCGTCGATCATCAGCAGGTGCTCGCGCACCAGATCGGCGTCCATGCCGTTGTCCTCCAGCAGCAGGACGCGGCAGGGAACCGGCAGCCTCGGACCGTCGGGCATGCCGTCCGACAGGTCGGTCCCCTTGTGCGGGTCGAGCAGCCCGGTCATCAGTTGCCGCGCGGCCGGCGGGGGTGGCAGCCGGGCGGCGGCTCGTTCAGGATCGCCCAGAAGCTGCCGATGTCGCGGATGGCGTCGAAGAACTCCTTGAAGCCGACCGGCTTGACGACGAAGGCGTTCACCCCCAGCCGGTAGCTGCGGACCAGATCCTGCTCCTCCTTGGAGGAGGTCAGCATGACCACCGGGATGGCGCGGGTGCTGTCGTTGGCCTTGATCCGCTGCAGCACCTCGATCCCGTCCACCTTCGGCAGCTTGATGTCGAGGATGATGACGGCCGGGTATTTCGGGTCGGTCGGCTTCGACACCGCCTCCCCATCCGCGTGGAACAGGTAGGACAGCGCCTCCGCCCCGTCGCGGGCGACGACGATGTCGTTGGCGAGCTGCGCCTCGGCGAAGGCCTCCAGAGTCAGTTCCAGGTCCTTCGGGTTGTCCTCGACCAGCAGGATCGGTTTCAGCGTGGCCATTGGGCTACCTCGATTCGGCGGTTGCGGACCGCGGCAGGGAGAAATGGAAGGTCGCACCGTGATCCAGCCTGCCTTCGGCCCACACCCGGCCGCCATGGCGCTCCACGATTCGGCGGACATTGGCGAGGCCGATGCCGATGCCTTCGAACTCCTCCTCGCGGTGCAGGCGCTGGAAAACGCCGAAGAGCTTACCGGCATAGGCCATGTCGAATCCACGGCCATTGTCGCGCACATAGAACTGGTGCGTGTCGGGCGTACTGTGGCAGCCGACCTCGATTTCCGGTGCGGCACGGTCGCGGGAATATTTGATGGCGTTGGACAGCAGGTTCTGCACCACCAGCCTCAGCATCGTCGGATCGCCGGTGACGGCGGGCAGCGGATGCACGGTCCAATGGACGTTGCGCCCCCTCAGATCGGGCTCCAGCAGGTTGCGGACCTCCTCCACCAGCCGGCCGACATCGACCTCCACCCGCGCCAGCGTGGCGCGGCCGAGCTGCGAGAAGTGCAGAAGCCCGTCGACCAGCGTGCCGGCCGAACCGGCCGCCTCGATGATGCTGTCCAGATAGTGGCGTTCCCGGTCGTTCAGCTTGTCGGCGGCGCGGGCGCGCAAAAGCTCGGCATAGCTGGAGACGTGGCGGAAAGGGGCCCGCAGATCGTGCGAGACGGAGTAGGAGAAGGCGGCCAGTTCGCCGTTGCTGCGGCGAAGCTCCTCGTTCAGCGCGGCCATCTCCTCGGCCTTGCGCAGCACGATGCTGACGATGGCGTTGCGGAAGTCCCCGGCGGCTTCTATCTCGCCATGGCGCCAGGGCAGGGACTGGCCGCGCACCGTCTCCTTCCAAATCTCGAAGGAATTGCGCGGCGACAGCCTGCCGCTGCCGTCGACCGGCTTCTTGGGGTCGCCGGCCCAGTCGATGGAGCGCACGATCTCCGGCCGGAACCACAGGAGGTAGCTGGGATGCAGCTGGGAGATGGAGATCGCCAGAAGCCCGCTGGCACTGGCGTCCATTCCGGCGGCGATCTGCATCTGCGCCGGCAGCTGGTGGCTGGCGAACAGATCCTTGATGCCCCGACCGGCCAGCTCCGCGCCGATGGCCTCCACCGTTGCCTGCGGCGGGGTATGGCCGATCAGCCGGCAATCGCCGTCGAACAGGATGGCGGCGCCGTCGGCATTGACCAGCGACAGCAAATCCTCCCCATCCTCCGCCAGCCCGTCGATGAAGCGTTCCGCCGCGGCCATATGGGCGAGCAGCCGGGCCTGGATGCTCTTGGATCGGATGCGGTGGTCGGCATCCTCCGCCCGCTCCAGCGCGATCATCTGGCTGGACAGCACCTGTCCCAGCAGGTCGCAGGCGGTGCGGACGGCGAAGGACACCTGCCGCGGTTCGGCGTGATGGCAGGAGATCAGGCCCCACAGCCGTTCCCCGTCCATCACGGAGATCGACATGGAGGCCGGCGTGCCCATGTTGCGCATATATTCCAGATGCACGGGCGATGCGCTGCGCAGCACGGAAAAGCTGAGGTCGAGCGGCTCCGGATCCCGGTCCGATGCGAGGATGGGGACCGGCCGGTAGCGGGCATCGGCGATCAGCCGCAGGCGGTTCAGCGCGTAGAGGCGCCTCGCCTGCTCCGGAATGTCGGAGGCGGGAAAGCGCAGGCCGCGGTAGGAGGGCAGGCGGCCGTTGCCGTCCTCTGCGATGACGGTGCCGTTCCACAGGTCGTCGAAGCGGTAGATCAGAACACGGTCGAAACCGGTCAGCGACCGCACCTCCTCCGCCGTGCAGGCCAGCAGGGTCTCGAAACCATGGGACGCCTGCATCCGCCTGATGCCTTCGCGCATCTGCGGATAGAGGGCCTCAAGCGTGCCGATGCCGGTGGCCGCAAGATCCTCCAGCTCCAGGATCACCAACCGGCCGGACCTGTGGGCGATGGCCTGATGGTCGCTGCCGCCGCGCAGATGCAGGATATCGAACTGTACCGGTTCGGACGGGGCGCCACTCAGCCGGCGGACGAGCGAGGCCATGCCGTCGGCATCGATCAGCCGGTCGATCGGCTGGCCGAAGGCCTCGTCGAGGGGGCGGTTGAGCACAGCCCCGGCCTCCGCGCTCGCGCGCACCAGGCGCAGGCCGTCGGGTTCCAGCGCCAGGAGATGGCCGTGGGGCTGGATGCTGCCGGGAATGTGAATCGGTTCGCGCGCGCAGGCGTCGAGGTCAAAGCTGCCCGCCATGGTCTGGGGCCACGGTTCCGGTCCGGTTGCAGGCGTCACGGTCGTCCTTTGCTCGTCTCGGTCACAATCCGGCAGGCCCGCTTGAACCGGGCCCTCTTCACCAGAGTCCGCCGGAGCGGCGCCGAGAGTTCAACGGCACTCCGAACAGTCCACGATGCAAAACCCGGCTCCTACCCTGCGCGTCGCGTTGCGGCGACCGGCAAGGCAGGATATTCATCAGACCCTATACTTTCATTATCATATGGCAAGTTTTTGGCCAGTTCCCAAGATTTTGTCTGATTTCTGCTTTAATCATAGAACGAAGATCATATACCGCTTTGTCTTATGGATCAGCTTAAAAGTACGGGTACTCCGGTTGTGCCGCATGGCAGGTCGATAGAGGCGGGCAGATGACGGCGGCAAGGGCAGGGAGAGGGGAGGGGCAGACGGTATGAAGACCGCGGTGACGGGTTTGCTTGGCATCGATTACCCGATCGTGCAGGGCGGGATGCAGTGGGTCGGGTTGGCGGAGCTGGCATCGGCGGTTTCCAACGCCGGCGGGCTCGGCATCCTGACGGCGCTGACGCAGCCGACGCCGGAGGACCTGGCGCGGGAAATCCAGCGCTGCCGCGGCATGACCGACCGGCCCTTCGGCGTCAACCTGACCATGCTGCCGACGGTGACGCCGCCGCCCTACGAGCGCTATCTGGACGTCATCGTCGACAGCGGCGTGAGCATCGTCGAGACCGCCGGCAACAGCCCGCGCGCCTTCGTCGAGCGCATGAAGGCGCACGGCATCCGCATCCTGCACAAATGCACCAGCGTCCGTCATGCGCTGAGCGCCGAGCGGGCCGGGGTGGACGTCATCAGCATCGACGGCTTCGAATGCGCCGGCCATCCGGGGGAGGACGACATCCCCGGCCTGGTGCTGATCCCGGCGGCGGTGCGGGCGCTGAGGATTCCGGTCATCGCCTCTGGCGGCATCGCGGACGGACGCGGCATGGCCGCGGCTCTGGCGCTGGGCGCGCAGGGTGTCAACATGGGCACGCGCTTCCTCTGCACACGGGAGGCGCCGGTGCATGACGCCATCAAGCAGGCGCTGGTCGCGGCCGGCGAACGCGACACCAATCTGATCCTGCGCAGCCTGCGCAACACCGCCCGCGTGTTCAAGAATGCCGTGTCGGACGAGGTGGTGGCGCTGGAACGGCGTCCCGGCGGCGCCGCTTTCGAAGAGCTGCGCCCCCTCGTCGCCGGCCAGCGCGGCCGGGCCGCCCTGGCATCCGGCGATGCCCAGGGCGGGGTGGTGTCGGCCGGCATGGTCATCGGCCTGATCGACGACATTCCGACCTGCGACGAGCTGATCCGCCGCATGGTCGCGGAGTGCCGGACCCACCTGCGCCGTGCGCTGGCGATGGCGGAGGAGTAGGCGATCAGAAGATGAGCTTCAGGATGCCGGTGACGACCAGCAGGCCGATGATGAAGATGATCAGGATGGCCCAACCGAAGATTTTGAGCATGCTGGCGGTCCCCGTGTGGCTTCGTTCACGGCGTGGTGTCTCTGCGGCCCGGTGACGCCACGCCCATGCTTGGTTCAACCCGCCGGCCGGGATTCGGTTCCCGCGGGAGGCGTGTGGGGGCAGCCCGTCAACGCGCCGCGACAGGGGGCCGGGCTCCTTGCCGCTCACGCGAACCGTCTGGCCCCTGCGACGCAGAGCACCACCAGCCCAGTCACCGCGACCATGGTCCAGGCGACCGGCTCATGCAGCAGCAGCCCCGCCAGCGCAAGGCCGAGGAGGGGCTGAAGCAGCTGCAATTGACCCACGCCGGCGATGCCGCCGAGTGCCAGCCCGCGATACCAGAAGACGAATCCCACCAGCATGCTGAAGACCGAGACGTAGCCAAGCCCGATCCAGGCCGGCGCACCGACGGCGGTCCAGCCATCCGGCATCGTCAGGATCGCGGCCACTGCCATCGCCGGCGATGCCAGCACGAGCGCCCAGGAAATGACCTGCCAGCCGCCCAGCCGCCGGGAGAGGACGGCACCCTCGGCATAGCCGAGCCCGCAGAGCAGAATGGCCGCGACCATCAGCAGGCCGCCGGCAAGCGAGGCGCCTCCCCCCTGTGCCAGGGCGAAGCCGGCGACGGCGAATCCTCCGACGGTCGAGAACAGCCAGAAGGCGGGTTTCGGCCGTTCCCCCGACCGCAGCACGCCGAACAGGGCGGTGGCGAGCGGCAGCAGCCCGATGAACACGATCGACTGTGCCGAGGTGATCCGTTGAAGCGCCAGCGCCGTCAGCAGGGGAAAGCCGACGACGACCCCGAGCGCAACGACGGCCAGCGGGCGCAGGTCGCTGCGGGCGGGCCGCGTCTGCCGCAGGATCGACAGCAGCACGGCCGCCAGTGCGGCGGCGATCACCGCCCGCGCCGAGGTCAGGAACAGCGGCGGAAACCCGGCGACCGCGACGCGCGTTGCCGGCAGCGAACCGCTGAAGATGACCACGCCCAGCATCCCGCTGCCCCATCCTGCCGAAACCCACCGCATCCCCGACCCCTTTTGGTGCTTGAATGCGACGATCCTAGCGTCGGGACCGCTGGTGAAGACAGCAACAGTCCCATACAATTCCGCCAAACTGTATTGCTCACGGAAACCATACGGATGGGGACGGCGCGCATGGCGGTGGGTGCAGCGTGAACAGCAGGAGCGCCACACGGACAGGCGAGGTGATGGAGGCGATCCGCCGCAGGATGGCAAGCCGCACGCTGTCGCCGGGGGAAAAGCTGCCCTCGATCCGCAGCTTCGCCGCCATCATGGGCGTGTCCCCATCGACGGTGGTGGAGGCCTATGACCGGCTTGCTGCCGAAGGCGTGATCCGCTCGCGCCCCGGTTCGGGATTCTACGTGTCCGGCGCCCTCCCGCCGCTCGCCCTGAAGGAGGTCGAGCCCCGGCTCGACCGGACCATCGATCCGTTCTGGGTGTCGCGCCAGTCGCTCGATGCTGCGGCAGAGACGCTGAAGCCCGGATGCGGCTGGCTGCCGGCCGACTGGATGCCGAACGCCGCGATCCGCCGGGCGATCCGGCGTCTCGCGACAGCCGACGATGCAATACTGGCGGACTATGGCGGCACGCGTGGATCGCTGGCCCTGCGCCGGCTGCTCGGCCGCCAGTTCGCGGATGAAGGACTGACGGCGGGCGCCGACCAGATCCTGCTGACCGGCTCCGGAACCCAGGCCATCGACCTGATCTGCCGCTTCCTGCTGCGCCCCGGCGACGCGGTGCTGGTCGACGATCCCTGCTACTTCAATTTCCAGGCGCTGCTGCGCGCCCATCAGGCCCGGATCGTCGGTGTCCCCTATACGAGGAACGGGCCCGATGTGGCCCTGTTCACCGAAGCCCTGACGGTGCATCGGCCAAGGCTCTACATCACCAATTCGGCGCTCCACAACCCGACCGGTGCGACGATGGCGCCGCAAACGGCGCACAGGCTGCTCAGCGCCGCCGCCGCCCACGATGTCACCATCGTCGAGGACGACATCTTCGCCGGCTTCGAATCCGAGCCGTCGCCGCGTCTGGCCGTCCTCGACGGGCTGGCCCAGGTCATCCGCATCGGCAGCTTTTCCAAGACGCTGTCCGCCTCGATCCGCTGCGGCTACATCGCGGCCCGGCCCGACTGGGTGGAGGCGCTGGTCGATCTGCAGGTGGCGACGAGCTTCGGCGGCCCCAGTCCGGTTGCCGCCGAACTCGTGTTGGCGACGTTGAGCGACGGCAGCTATCGCAAGCATCTCGACGCGCTGCGCCGGCGGCTGGCGCGGAGCCGCCGCGAGGTCGCGGCCAGACTGGACGCGCTCGGCTTGCGGCCATGGCTGTTGCCGCGCGGCGGCTTCTATCTCTGGTGCAGCCTGCCCGACGGCCGGAACGCCGCCGATGTCGCCCGAGCGGCACTGCGCGAGACTGTGGTCCTCGCTCCCGGAGACGTCTTCAGCGTGTCGCGGTCGGCTTCGGCATTCCTGCGCTTCAATGTCGCCCAGATGGAGGATCCGCGCGTGTTCGACGTGCTGGCGCGCGCGATGGCGGCAGAAGGATAGACTTGCGGAGGCTCAGCCGCTCAGCCGCTCAGGCCTCCCATTCCGGGCACCCATCCCGTCCTCTATGCGACATCGCATGTGCCCGTGTCAGTGCGTCCCCGGATTGGCCCGCGCCTTCGCCACCGCGTCGGCAAGATTCGTCCAGGCCGGCTTGTCCGCCGCGAAACGGCCGCGCAGATAGGCCATCAGGTCCGCCACCTGTTTATCGGACAGGCTGTCGCGGAAAGCTGGCATATAGCCGAGATCGCGGGTCGCCGGGTTCTGGATGCCGTGCAGGATGACGCGGGCGAGATTGTCGGGGCTGTCGCTGTGGACGTTGCTGTTCACCGCCATCGACGGACTGACGCCGAACAGCGTCGGTCCATTGCCGTCGCTGTGGCAGGCCTGGCAAGCGCCGTTGAAGATGCGTTCGCCATTGGCGGAACTGACGGGGGCCGGGGTGAGCGCCGCCGTCTCCACCGCGTTTCCGCCCAGGGAGGCGAGATAGACCGCCATCGCCCGAACATCCGCTTCCGGTACGGTGGACAACTCGTGCACCACCGCCGCCATCGGGCCGGCGGCCACACCATGGCGCTGGGAGAAGCCGGTGCGCAGATAAGTGAACAGATCGTCTTCCGTCCAGGGCTTCGGCGCCTTGGACAGCGCGGTCAGGGCCGGCGCCTCCCAACCGTCGACGGTGCCGCCGGCCAGGAACGCGTCCCCCAGCTTCTCCGCCCCCAGGGCGTTGCGCGGGCTGTGGCAGGCGGCGCAATGGCCGAGCCCGTTGACCAGATAGTTGCCGCGGTTCCATTCCGCAGTCTTCTGCGGGTCCGGCTTGTAGGTCTCGCGGTTGAGGAACAGCGTGTTCCAGCCCGCCATCATCGGGCGCAGGTTGAAGGGGAAGCGCATGGTGCTGGCCGGCGTCTCTGCGCGCACCGGCTGCTGCGTCATCATGTAGGCGTAGAGCGCCTGCATGTCGTCGTCGGTCATGTTGCGGAAGGCGGTGTAGGGGAAGGCCGGGTAGAGATGCCGGCCGTCGCGGCTGATCCCCTCGCGCATCGCCCGGTCGAAGGCGGCGAAGGACCAGCGTCCGATCCCGCTGTCCGGGTCCGGCGTGATGTTGGTGCTGAAGACGGTGCCGAACGGCGTCTCGAAGGGCCGGCCGCCGGCATTGGTCGCACCATTCTCAACCGTGTGGCAGACCGCGCAGTCGCCGAGCGCCGCCAACTGCCGCCCGCGTTCGATGGTGGCCGACGACCACAGCCCGGCCGACGGCGGCGAGACCGGGGCGATTTCAGCGCGGAAGGGCAGGGCGCTGCTCGCCATGCCGATCATCACCCCGCATAAGCCGGTCAATGAGGCGCCGAGCCATGCCTTCCAGCCGCGCTTGCGCGGCTTGGCGGCTTCCGGCGGCGAAGTCGGGACCGGTTCGGATGGGCCGTTCAGCGCCTCCCGCACCCGCTCCGCGGTGATCGGCAGTTCGCGGAAACGGATGCCGGTGGCGTCGAAGATCGCATTGGCGATGGCAGCCGCGCTGGGGACTGCGGCGGATTCGCCCGAACCCAGCGGCGGCTCGGTCTCCCGCGGCATCATCAGCACGTCGATGTCCGGCACCTCGGGGAAGGTCATGATCGGGTAGCCGCCCCATTCCTTGGCGGCGACCACCGACTCCTCGAACTCGACCTGTTCCTTCAACACCCGGCTGGTCGATTGGATGACGTTGCCGTGGATCTGGTGGCGCACGCCGTCGGGGTTGATCATCTGGCCGGCATCATGGCCGACGACCACGCGGGTCACCGCGATCTCGCCGGTCTTGCGGTCCACCGCCACGTCGGCCACCCAGGCCGCCCAGGCGGCGCCGAAGCCGGGGAACTTGCTGTGGATGTAGCGGGCATAGGCGAAGCCGCGGCCGCGCAGAACGTCGCCCTCCGGCGGGGTCTGCTGCGGGGCGGTGCGCGGCTGCCAGCCGGCGCGGCCGGCGACGGCGCGGATCAGGTCGGCGGCGCGTTCGTCGTCGCGCAGGTGGCGCAGGCGGAATTCCACCGGATCGACCCCGGCGGCGAAGGCCAGTTCGTCGATGTAGCTGTCATGGGCGAAGCTGTTGGGCATCGCCGACACACCGCGCATCCAGGAGGCGCGGACGATGGGGGCCATGTCGTTGATGACCACCCGCATGTTCTCGTAATCATAGGGCGGGATGGAGGTGCGGTCCCCCATCTCGAACACCGCGGCCACCGGATCGACCCGTCCCGTCAGCAGCAGCGCCAGCGTCGGTGCGCCGTTCGACGGATAGCTGGTGGCGAAGTCGTAGGCGACGATCCCGCCATCGGCGCTGATCCCGCCATCGACCTCCATCAATTGCGCGGTGCCCTTCGGCTCCCACAGATGCTCCTGCTCGCGGGTCAGCTGGACGCGGACCGGACGGCCGACCGCCTGCGACAGCAGCAGCGCATCCGCCGCCACGTCGTCGGCGCAGTTGCGGCCATAGCAGCCGGCGGCCTCCATCCGCACCACGTCGATCCGCTCCTCCGGCCAGTCCAGCAGCCAGGCGAGGTCGGCGCGCAGCAGGTGCGGATTCTGGGTGCCGGACCAGACGGTGGCGCGGTCTGCTCCGCAATCGGCGACGGCACAGGACGGGCCGATGGAACCGTGCATCTGGTAGGGCCAGACATAGGTGCGCGTCATCCGCTGGTCGGCGGCGGCGAGCGCTGCATCGACGTCGCCCTTGTCCAGCACCTTGCGCGGCGTGCTGGGATTTTCGCGCAGGGCCTGGGCGAGGTTCGACAGGTCGGGCAGCTTGCGGGTCCAGGGCCTCCAGGTGACTTTCAGTTCGCGCGCCGCCTTGATCGCCTGCTCCTCGCGTTCCGCCACCACGCCGACGAAGTCGCGCAGCACCACCACCTTGATGACGCCGGGGATGTGGGCGATGGAACCTTCGTCGATGCTCTCCAGGCTGTTGCCGACGAACTCGCCGCTGTCGATGCCGGCATAGGGTGGGCGGACCACGCGGCCATGAAGCATCCCCGGCAGCCGCAGATCGTGAACGTAGGAGAATTCGCCCGTCGCCTTCGCCGGGATGTCGACGCGCGGCGCCCCCTTTCCGACCAGCTTGTACTGTTCGCGCGCCTTCAGCGGGGCGTCGCCGCTGATGCGCAGTTCCACCCGCTCACTCCGCACAAGTTCGCCGTAGGAGATCCGGCGGTTGCCGTCGCCTGCGATCACCACGCCCTCCTCGACGCGCAATTCGCCCACCGGCACGCCGAACAGGGCGGCGGCGCGCTCCAGCAGCCAGCGCCGCGCCTCCGCCGCAGCGTTGCGCAGGGGCACGGCGGAGATCTGGATGGTGGCGCTGGCGATGGTGGCGCCCTGATTCGGTGTGCGGCCGGTGTCGCCAAGCACCATGCGCAGCTGGTCCATGCGCAGATCCAGCTCCTCTGCGACGATCTGGGTCAGCGCCGTCCGGATACCGGTGCCGAGATCGACATGGCCGTTGAAGGCGAAGACCTGCCCGTCGTCGCGCACAGCCAGGAACAGCGCGGTTTCCGGCGGCTTCGGCGTCGCGGTGGCACCCTTGGCGACCGGGCCGGAGGGTGGCTGGATCTTGTCAACGATCAGCAGGACGCCGGTCGCCGCCATCAGCTCCGCACGGGTCGGCGCCGGCTGGGACTGCGGGGCGGGCGTCGGGCCAAGCGTCGGATCGGTCGTCATGATGTGCTCCGGAGGAGGAGAGAAGCCGCGCAGCCCGCATGACGGCGCGCAGGATTTCGACATGCGTGCCGCAGCGGCACAGATTGCCGGACAGGGCGCGGCGCACCTCGTCCATGGTCGGGGTCGGGTTGCGGTCGAGCAGCGCCTTGGCGGTCATGATCATGCCGTTCATGCAATAGCCGCACTGGGCCGCCTGCTCGTCGATGAAGGCCTGCTGGACCGGATGCGGCGCGCTGCTGCTGCCCAGACCTTCCAGCGTCACCACCTCGCGCCCCTCCGCCCCGGCCAGCGGGATGACGCAGGAGCGTGCGGCGACGCCGTCGAGGATGACGGTGCAGGCCCCGCATTCGCCGAGTCCGCAGCCGTATTTCGGCCCGTTCAGGGCCAGATCGTTGCGCAGGATGTAGAGCAGCGGCGTGTCGGCCATCGCCGTCACCGAGACGGCGCGGCCATTCACCCGCAGCGCGATGGTTTTTTCCATAATGCGTCCGTCCGGTGCGATAGGTCCCGCAAGCCCGCTGCCAAAGCGGGGTGTAATGGCCGCAAAGCCATCCTGCGGTGGGTTACTCCTCCCCGTCCTGCGCGATCATCTTCTGCAGGACATGGGTGACCGCCAACCGTTCCGCCGGGTTCAGCTGCCCCATGGTCAGCTCGCTGATCCGCTTGGCGCAGGGCACCATGTCCTCAAGCAACCGCCGCCCGTCGTCGGTCAGGCAGTTGATGACCTTGCGCCGGTCCTGCGCGTCGGAGGTCTGGCGGATCAGCCCGCGCGCCTTCAACCGTTCGACAATGCCGCGGATCGTCGCCTGATCGATGGCGGTGGATTTCACCAGCTCGATCAGCGAACTCGGCCCGTTGTCGCGGATGGCGCAGAGCGTGACGAACTGCACCGAGGTCAGTTGCGGGTCGCAGGCGTTGCGCTGGAAGATCGCGAGGTGCCGCTGATAGGCCCGCCGCAGCAGATGGCCGATCTGGTCGGAAAAGACGTAATCGGCTTTTCCGGGGCCAGTGTCGGCGCCGTCTTCGGGCAGCAGGTCTTGGGACATCGGGGACAACATGCGGTGGACCTGGGGAGTGGCGAAAGATAGCAGCGGCAGCAGGGGCAGGGAAGGGCGGCGGGCTTTCACCGCCATGCCGCCCCAGGATGCCCCGTCATGCCCGCGACGCTTCCGGCGCCACCACGTCGCCGGCCAGCACCACCGGTTCGCCGTCCAGCAGGATGTCGCAGCCTCGAAGCGGGATGTCCATGTGGCAGGGGGTCTTGCGGCTGCCGCCGACCTCGGTGTTCGGGCCGGTGGAGAACAGGAAGTTGCCGTAGAAGGCGCGGGCGTCCATGCACATGCCGTCGTTCTTGTCGTGCAGGCCCATCGCCGTCCATTGCGCCCGCGGCTGCAGGCCCCAGCCGATGTGCGAGATGCCGTAAACCTCCGGATCCTTGAAATAGGCCATGTAGTCGCGCAGGTATTCCGCCTCGAACCCGCCATGGATGCGGCGGATGAAGCCCTCCTCGATCTCCAGTGTCACTTTCTCACGCACATAGGTCTTGAAGGGCAGCAGGATGTCGCCGACGTCGAGCACCAGCGTGCCCTCCGCACTGCCCTCGTCCGGCCAGGAGAACAGGAAGCCGCTCGGCCAATGGTCCCAGCGGCCGGGCTCGTCGGCGAATCCGTATTCCGTCACCGTCGGATACTGGCCGAGCGTGGCGCGGAAATCGCTTCCGGCCTTGGAGGTGACGGCGATGGAGCGGGCGCGCTTCAGCCGGTCCGCCGCGGCGTTGACGCGCAGTTTGTCCTCTTCGGTCGGCATGATGCGGGCCAGGACCTCCGGCGGCTCCACCGCCAGCAGGATGCGGGTGCCGGTCTTCAGGATCTGCTCCTGCTCCGGCGAATGCAGCAGCATCATGGTGTCGACGATCAGGTCGGCCGCCTCCAGCGCGCGCTGGGCGGCGAGGTTGCCGGTCAGGGGCGTGTCGCCGCAATAGGCGGTCATGTCCATGCCCATGGCGCGCGGGTGGTTGAAGGCCGGCAGTTCGACCCCGTAGACGTTCGCGCCCAACCGTTGAGCCGCGTCCATCGCGGCGCGCACGATGCGCGGGTTTGAATAGTCGCTTTTCAACACAGCGACGCTCTGGGTCTTGTCCACCTTCGACAGGGTCAGAACCCGTTCGAACATCTGCGTCAGTTCGCGGTCGCTCACCGGCATCTCATCTCTCCCAATCTTGGTGGCCACGGTCGCGGAATGCGCGATCCAGGCCGGATTCCCGGGTGGACATCCGCCGATCATAACGGCGGGCTGACCAATGCATATAGAGTGTATAGGCTTAATTCGGCCCCGAACAGTGTGGGGGGTAATCCCTTCGCCGCCGCTGTGCCGATATGAACGTAAAATAGGCATCCGTGATTTAAAATGAGGCTTGGCAAGGCTATTTTGCGGTCAGTTCGAGCCGTAAGCGGCCCGCCTGGCTCCGCAAAGCCCGAGTAGCCTTGTATGACGAATTGTGTTGCGTGGCAAGCCGAAACAGCGTACACACTCCATATCGAGTTCAACGCAACGGTCTGCGGCCGGAGCCGGGGCGAGAAGCCCCCGGACACTCCTCCCGCGCCCTTGCAGCCGGTCGCGAGCCCTTCGGCGGCACCGACCGAACACCCCCACGTCAGCAAAGGGCCATATCCATGGGAAAGACTCAGAGAATCGCTATCGTCGGGGCTGGCCTGGGCGGAGCCGCCGCCGCCGGTCTTCTGCAGCAGGCCGGGTTCCAGGTGGATGTCTATGAACAGGCCCCTGAATTCTCCCGGCTGGGTGCCGGCATCCATGTCGGTCCCAACGTGATGAAGGTGTTCCGCCGGCTCGGCATCGAAAAGCCGCTGGAGGCGATGGGCTCCAAGCCGGACTTCTGGTTCAGCCGCGACGGCTTCACCGGCGATTACCTGTCGCGCATTCCCCTGGGCGACTTTGCCAAGCGCGAATACGGCGCCGCCTATGTCACCGTCCACCGCGGCGACATGCATCTGCTGCAGATGGACACGCTGGCCCCCGGCTCCGTCCACTTCGACAAGCGGCTGGAGACGATCACCGACAGCGGCGACGACGTGCATCTGACATTCGCCGACGGGACCGAGGCGCGCGCCGACATCGTCATCGGTGCCGACGGCATCAACTCCCGCATCCGCGAGGCCCTGCTGGGGGTGGAGGCGCCGAACTACAGCGGCTGGGTCGCCCACCGTGCGCTGATCCGCGGCGACCAGCTGGCGAAATACGACCTGACCTTCGAGGACTGCATCAAGTGGTGGACCGAGGACCGTCACATGATGGTCTATTTCACCACCGGCAAGCGCGACGAATATTATTATGTCACTGGCGTGCCGCATCCCGCATGGGACTTCCAGGAGGCCTTCATCGACAGCAGCCGCGAGGAGATGTTCGAGGCCTTCCAGGGCTATCACCCGACCGTCCAGGCGCTGATCGAGTGCACCGAGGAGGTCACCAAATGGCCGCTGCGCAACCGCAACCCGCTGCCGCTGTGGAGCCGCGGCCGGCTGGTGCTGCTGGGTGACGCCTGCCATCCGATGAAGCCGCACATGGCGCAGGGCGCCGGCATGGCGATCGAGGATGCGGCGATGCTGACCCGCTGCCTGTCCGAGACCGGCCTGAGCGACTACCGCACCGCCTTCGCGCTGTACGAGGCCAACCGCAAGGACCGCGCGACGCGGGTGCAGGCGGTCTCCAACGCCAACACCTTCCTGCGCACGCAGGAGGATCCGGCCTGGGTCTTCGGCTACGACGTCTATGAGCAGCCGCTGCGCGAAGGCATCGCGGCATGACCGCCTCGACCTTCCTCTTTGGGGCCAACGTCCACGCCAACGGCATCCGCCAGCATTACCTGCGCTATGGCGGGGGGCGGCATGCCGGGCGCCCGGCCATCCTGCTGATCCCCGGCATCACCAGCCCGGCCGTCACCTGGGGCTTCGTCGCCGAACGGTTCGGCCGGCAGTTCGACACCTATGTGCTGGACGTGCGCGGACGCGGGCTGTCGGAAAGCGGGCCGCATCTGGATTACGGCATCGATGCCTGCGCCGACGACGTGAACGCCTTCATCGCGGCGCTCGGCCTGACCGACTGCATCCTGATCGGCCATTCCATGGGCGCCCGCTTCGCCATCCGCGCCTCGGTGCGTGGCGGGGGGGAGGGCCTGCGCCAGCTGGTGCTGATCGATCCGCCGGTCTCCGGCCCCGGCCGCCGGCCCTATCCCAGCGGCCTGCCCTGGTACGTCGACTCTATCCGCCAGTCCTTGAAGGGCATGGACGCCGACGCCATGCGCGCCTTCTGCCCGACCTGGACGGAGGAGCAGCTGCGCCTGCGCGCGGAATGGCTGCACACCTGTTACGAGCCGGCCATCGTCCGGACCTATGAGGGCTTCCACCAGGACGACATCCACGCCGACCTGCCGAAGCTGCCGGTCCCGGCCCTGCTGATCGTCGCCGGCCGCGGCGGCGTCATCCAGCCGGAGGACGAGGAGGAGATCGTCCGCCTCCAGCCATCCATCCGCATCGCCCGCGTCCCCAATGCCGGGCACATGATCCCCTGGGACGACCTCGACGGCTTCTTCGCCGCCTTCGGCGACAGCCTCGGCCATCCCCTCGCCTGATCGATAGGAACCACCCGTATGTCTTCGCTGTACCGCATCGGCCAGATCGTCCCCAGCTCCAACGTCACCATGGAAACGGAAATCCCGGCCATGCTGACCGCGCGTCAGGCGATCCGCCCGGAACGCTTCACCTTCCATTCCGCCCGCATGCGGATGAAGACGGTCAGGAAGGACGAGTTGGCGGCGATGGACGCCGAATCCGACCGCTGCGCCGTCGAGCTGTCGGACGCCCGCGTCGATGTGCTGGGCTATGCCTGCCTCGTCGCCATCATGTCGATGGGGCTCGGCTATCACCGCGAGTCCGAGGCGCGCCTTGCCCGCAAGACGCTGGAGAACGACGCGCCGGCCCCGGTGGTCACCAGCGCCGGCGCCCTGGTCGACGGGCTGAAGGTGATGGGCGCCAAGCGCATCGCCATCGTCGCCCCCTACATGCGCCCGCTGACCGAACTGGTGGTGGATTACATCCGCGCCGAGGGCTTCGAGGTGCAGGACTGGCGCGCGCTGGAGATCCCCGACAATCTCGACGTCGCCCGCCACGACCCCAACAACCTGCCGGACATCGTGCGCGGCATGAACCTGGACGGCGTGGACGTGGTGGTCCTGTCCGCCTGCGTGCAGATGCCGTCGCTGCCGGTGGTGCCGCGGGTGGAGGCGGAGACCGGCAAGCCGGTGCTGACCGCCGCCATCGCCACGACCTACGCCATGCTGAAGGCGCTGAAGCTGGAGCCCATCGTGCCCGGCGCCGGCGCCCTGCTGTCCGGCGCTTACTGAGGAGCGGCCACATGACCGACGGGCAGAGCGCATCCGACAATTACAAGGGCGTCTGGGGCAACCGGATCGGCTTCGGCGAGCGGCCGGCCCTGCTGGTGATCGACTTCATGCAGGGCTACACCACCGAAGGCGCGCCGCTCTACGCCCCCGGCGTGGTCAGCGCGGTGGCGGAGACGGTGGAACTGCTGGACACCGCACGCCGCCATGGCGTCCCGGTCGTCCACACCAACATCCGCTATCATCCCGGCCATTTCGCCGATGGCGGCATGTGGGTGCGCAAGGCTCCGGTGATGAAGGACATGGTGGAGGGCAACCCGCTCGCCGCCTTCTGCCCGGAGGTCGCGCCGCAGCCCGACGAGGTTGTGATTTCCAAGCAGTATGCCAGCGCCTTCTTCGGCACCAGCCTCGCGCCGATGCTGCATGCCATGGGGGTGGACACGGTGGTGCTGACCGGCTGTTCGACCAGCGGCTGCATCCGCGCCAGCGCCGTCGATGCTGTCCAGCACGGCTTCCGCACCATCGTGGTCCGCGAGTGCGTCGGCGACCGTCATGACGGTCCGCACGAAGCAAACCTGTTCGATATCGACAGCAAGTATGGCGATGTCGTGAGCAAGCGGGAGGCGCTCGACCGGTTCGGCCGGTGAGGCGCCGGCAGAAATCCTCTCTCCCCCGCGGGGAGAGAGGATAGGCACTACAGGACCAATCAATAACAAAACTGGGACCGACAACCGGCACCGTACCCGAGACAAGCGGCGCCGGCATGAAAAAACAGGACGGGTTCACAACGCGATCAGCGTAAGGAGACAGACGACATGTCCTATGCCCAGACGACAACAGCGAATGCCGCACCAGATATGGCACTTGGCGCGGCGCAGGCCGTCGATGCGGACCAGCTCTACAAGAAGATCACCTGGCGCCTCATTCCCTTCCTCTGCTTCTGCTATCTGGCTGCCTATCTCGACCGCATCAACATCGGCTTCGCCAAGCTGCAGATGATGGGGGACCTGCAGTTCAGCGAGGCCGCCTACGGTCTGGGCGCCGGCCTGTTCTTCGTCGGCTATATCCTGTTCGAGGTGCCGAGCAATCTCGTGCTGACCAAGGTCGGCGCGCGGCTGTGGATCGCCCGCATCATGATCACCTGGGGCCTGTTGTCCGCCGCCACCATGCTGGTCACCACGCCGACGCAATTCTACATCGTCCGTTTCCTTCTGGGCGCCGCCGAGGCCGGCTTCCTGCCCGGCGTGCTCTATTACCTGACGCTGTGGTTCCCCACCTACCGCCGCGGCCGCATCATGGCGCTGTTCGTCATCGGCCTGCCGCTGTCCAGCGTGATCGGCGGCCCGCTGTCGGGCTGGATCATGAGCCATTTCGACCAAGTCCAAGGCCTGCGCGGCTGGCAGTGGCTGTTCCTGCTGGAAGCGCTGCCCAGCGTGATTTTGGGCTTTCTGACCTTCGTGGCGCTGCCGAATTCCTACAGGGATGCCAAGTGGCTGTCGGAGGATGAGAAGGCCCGCCTTGCCGTCGACCTGCGCGGAGACGATGCCGAGGCCAAGAATGTCGGCCACAGCTTCAAGGAAGGGCTGCTGAACCTGAAGGTGTGGATGCTGGGCGGCATCGACTTCGCCATCCTGCTGACCGCCTATGCCATCGGCTTCTGGCTGCCGACCTTCATCCGCAAGACCGGGGTGATGGATCCGTTCCACATCGGCCTGCTGACGATGATTCCCAACATCGTCGCCGTGATCGGCATCCTGCTGATCGGCGCCAGTTCCGACCGGATGCGCGAGCGCCGCTGGCACATCATCGTCCCCTTCCTGGCCGCCTCCGCCGCCATGGCGACCAGCACCTTCTTCGCCGACAACCTCGTCGCCACCGTGGCGCTGTTCACCGTCGCGTCGGTCGGCGTGCTGGGTCCTCTTCCCGCCTATTTCAGCCTGCCGGCCACCTTCCTGAAGGGCACGGCGGCCGCCACCGGCTTCGCCATGGCGATCTCGCTCGCCAGCATCGCCGGTCTGGTCAGCAACTCGCTGATCGGCATCGTCATCGACCTGACCGGCAGCAGCAGCGCCGCCTTGTGGTTCTTCTCCGGCTGTCTCGTGATCGGCGCCCTGCTGGTCTATGCGCTCCCGCCCAAGGTGGTGAACCGCTGAGCGCGATGATTCAGCGTGTAAACCATCTGTGAAAGATCACGCGATATGAGTGTGTAAACGGTTCGGCCGGCGCCGCCCCAGGGGTGCGGCGCCGGTCGGCCGTTCCGGCGGGTCCGGCCACGGCGCGGCCGAGACGCACGCCTCAAAGCCAGTCGCCGGGGGACAACAGAGACATGATTTCCGCATTGCGTGGCATCCGGGGGCGCCTTCTGCTGCTGCCCCTGATCACCGTCCTGGCGCTGGTCGGCGCCGGGGCCATGACCGCAAGGTCGCTCGGCACCGTGATGATGGAGGAGCGCCAAGCCCGCGCCCGTGTCGCGGTGGAGATGGTGACCTCCATCATCGAACGCTTTGAGCAGCGCGCCGCCTCCGGCGAGCTGCCGGTCGCCGAGGCGCAGAAGCTGGCGCTCGACATCGCGCGGTCGGCCCGCTACGACGGGACGGAGTACGCGCTGATCCTCGACCGCAAGGGCAACATCCTGGCCCACCTGAACCCGCAGGTCGAAGGCAAGGCGATGTGGGACAGCACCGACAAGACCGGCCGTCTGTTCGTGCGCGACGAGATCGCGGCGGCCGAATCCGGCGGCGGCTATTCCTCCTTCTTCTTTCCCAAGCCGGGATCCAGCGATCCGGTGGAGAAATCGGCCTATTCCAAGCTGACCAAGGGCTGGGGCTGGGTCGTCAGCTCCGGCGTCTATCTCGACACCGTTGCCGCCGCGCGCCTGCAGACCATGCTGAACATCGCCGCGGTGATCGCGGTGCTGGCCGCGGTCAGCCTTGGCCTCGCCGTTTGGATCGGCCGGCGCATCACCACCCCCATCCTGCAGCTGACCCAGGCGACCAACCGCATTTCCACCGGCGACCTGTCGGTCGCCATCGGCCACCAGGACCGCGGCGACGAGGTCGGCACGCTCGCCCGTGCGCTGGAGGAGTTCAAGCGCAACGGCCTTGAGGTGCGCCGCCTGCAGGCGGAGGCCGAGGCGCAGAAGGACCGCACGGAGGCCGAACGCCGCGCCGCCCTGCTCGACATGGCCGCCCGCTTCGAGGCGCGCGTGCTGGGCGTGGTGGGCGCCGTCGCCGCCGCCGCACATCAGATGGAAAGCACCGCCACCGGCATGGCCGGCGCCGCCGACCGGTCCGGCACCCAGGCACATGCGGTGTCGCTGGCTTCCGAGCAGGCGAGCAGCAACGTCAACACCGTCGCCGCCGCGACCGAGGAGTTGTTCGCCTCCATTGCCGAGATCGGCCGTCAGGTGACGATGTCCACCACCGTCGCCGGCCGTGCGGTGGACGAGGCGGCGAAGATCGACGGCATGATCCAGAGCCTGGCCTCCGCCGCCNGGCTTCGCCGTCGTGGCGTCGGAAGTGAAGGCGCTCGCCAACCAGACCGCCCGCGCCACCGACGACATCCAGGCCAAGGTGTTGGAAATCCAGCAGTTCACCGGCAGTACGGTGACAGCGGTGCAGGGCATCGGCGCCACCATCACCTCGGTCAGCGACATCGCCACCGCCATCGCTTCCGCAGTGGAGCAGCAGAGCGCCGCCACCAAGGACATCGGTGCCAACATCCAGCAGGCCGCCCGCCACACGGCGGAGGTCAACAGCAACATCGCCGGCGTCGCCCAGACCGTCGGGCAGACCGGCACCGCCGCGTCAGGCGTGCTGGAGGCCGCCAGCGGTCTGGTGCGCGAGACCGTCAAGCTGCGCAGCGAGGTCGAGGATTTCCTCTCCACCGTCCGCGCCGCCTGAGCAGGGAACGTGCCGTCACGGTGCCTGGATCGTCCGGAAGGCGATGGGCACCGCGACGCGCATCGCCTCGATGAAGCGGCGCAGGCGCGCTGGCTGGTGGCGGGCGGGCGGATAGACCAGATGCACCGGCAGCGGCGCCGCCCGCCAGTCCGGCGCCAGATGCACCAGCCGTCCGGCCGCCAGATCCTCCACCAGCGCCCATTGCGATCCGATGGCCGCGCCCAACCCGCGAAGTGCCGCGTTGCGGATCGCCTGCAGCCCGTCGGTGGACAGGCGCGGGCGAATGGGGAAGGTCACCGCCTCGCCGGTGTCGGCATGGGTCAGCGTCACCTCGTCGCGATAGAAGGTGCGCAGAGCCAGCCAGGGCAGCTCCGCCAGGTCCGCCGCATGCGCCGGAACCGGCCGCCCGTCGAGCAGGGCGGGGGAGGCGACGGCGATCCGCGGCACCTCCGCCAGCCGCAGGGCGATCACCGACGGGTCGCCGACCTCGCCGACGCGGATGGCGCAGTCGATGCCCTCGCCAATGAAATCGGGCATGCGGTCGTGCAGCAGCCATTCCACCGTCATCCGCGGGTAGCGTTGCAGATAGTCGGCGACCGGCCCGATCAGCTGCTGCTGCCCGAACGCATGCGGCGCCACCACCCGCAGATGCCCCGACGGCTGGTCGTCCGCGCCGCGCACGTCGCTTTCCAGCATCTGCCAGCCGGCGAGCAGATCCTTGGCCCGCTCGTAGCAGCGCGATCCGTCGTCGGTCAGCGCCATCCGGTGGGTGGAGCGCTGCAGCAGGCGGACGCCCAGCATCCGTTCCAGCTGTTGCAGGCGGCGGCTGACCGTCGGCTGGGTGCTGCCGAGCTGCGCCGCCGCGGCCGACAGGTTGCCGGCCTCCACGATGCGGACGAAGGTTTCCAACAGGGCGATGCGGTCGCTGCCGGCCGCGGGAAGATCGGTGTTCATACGCACAACGTATAGCAAATCTACACCTGATCCGGCTACCGTCCCATCAACCCCGCGGCCATAGTCCCTCTCGATCAGTTTCTTGAGAGGGTCTCACGATGACGACCATTCAAACCGCGCATAGCGCCGCAGCCGCGATGCCGGCATCGGAGGATGCCGGGCTCAGCCGGCCGCTGGTTTTCCTGCTGGCCGCCGGTGCCGGTCTGGCGGCGGCATCGCTCTATTACAGCCAGCCTATGCTGGGCATCCTCGGTCCCGACATCCAGGCCGACGGGCGGTCGGTCGGCTGGGTGCCGACGCTGACCCAGCTCGGCTATGCCGCCGGCATCCTGTTGCTGGCACCGCTGGGCGACCGCTTCGATCGGCGCCGCATCATCCTGGCGAAGGTCGCGGTGCTGGTTGCCGCGCTGCTGGCAGCGGGATTCGCGCCGTCCATCGCCGGCCTTCTGGCGGCGAGCCTGGTTCTCGGTTTGTCGGCGACGCTGGCGCAAGACATCGTGCCCGCCGCCGCGACGCTGGCCCCGGCGGAGCATCGTGGCCGGGTGGTCGGCACGGTGATGACCGGCCTCCTGCTGGGCATCCTGCTGTCGCGGGTGGTCAGCGGCCTCATCGCCGAGCAGTTCGGCTGGCGTGCCGTGTTCGTGGCGGCGGCTGGCAGCATCGCGCTGCTGGGGGTGGCGCTGTGGCGCGGCCTGCCGCGCTTCGCTCCGACCACCAGCCTCGGCTACGGTGAACTGCTGGCATCGCTGACCGTGCTGTGGAGCCGCCATCCGGCGCTGCGCCGGGCCGCGATGGCGCAGGGGCTGCTGTCGCTGGGCTTCAGCGCCTTCTGGTCGACGCTGGCGGTCATGCTGCATGGCGCGCCGTTCCATCTGGGCGCCGCGGCGGCAGGCGCCTTCGGTCTGGCCGGTGCGGCTGGTGCGCTGGTGGCGCCGGTCGCCGGACGGATCGCCGACAGCCGCGGACCGGAACTGATGACCCGGCTGGGTGCCGGTCTGGCCGCGCTGTCCTTCGCCTCCATGTTTCTGTCGCCGCTGGTGCCGGAGGGCGGCCGCCTGTGGCTGCTGGTGGCGAGCGCAGTCGGTTTCGACCTCGGCGTCCAGGCGTCGCTGATCGCCCACCAGACCATCGTCTACGGCATCGACCCGGCCGCCCGCAGCCGGCTGAATGCGGTGCTGATGGTCGGGATGTTCATCGGCATGGCGGTGGGCGCCACGCTGGGCAGCCAGGCTCTGGCGATCTGGGGTTGGAACGGCGTCGTCGCCGTTGCAACCATCGCCTCCATCGGCGCATTGATCCTGCGGCTTTCGACCCGGCCGGATCGGTAACTCGGCCTCACTCACCACAAGGTTCAGGATCGTTTCTCCACAGGTCCCAAGGCTCATGCGGCGTCACATGAGCCTTGGGCATCTTCTTATCTTTATTTCCATAATGATAATTATGCGTTGTTTATGACTGCTGCGGGTAGGTTCTATTCTGAAGGGGCGCGGATTGCGTCGCTGCCGACACCCTGCTCCACAAAGTCGCCGCCGCCGATCTGATCCATGGCGACAAGGGTTACGACACCAACGCCGTGCGCCGCAACCCGATACGACAGGCTCGCCACCAACTTCCATGCCGCCGTCTGCATCGCCGCTACCGTATCCTACCGGTTATGAGTCCCAGCCCTAGTTCTACTGTGTCATAAAACCTGGAA
>NZ_CP028902.1:0-38538 GCF_001639105.2 Azospirillum humicireducens | reverse complement strand
CCAGGTTTTATGACACAGTAGAACTAGCGGAACTTTGCCGCTCAATGCAGCGTCAACCAGCCGGCCAGCACGGCGATGAAGGCCCCGGCCGTCGATCCCAGCACGGTCAGCAACGGCGACCAGCCCGCCCGAGGGCTCTTTTCGGCTGCGGCGCCATCCAGCCCGCGCAGGGTCTGGTCAATCCTCATCAGGAACACCTCCAGACCGCCGACGCGCTCTGTCAGCTCCTGCAGGGTTGCGGCCAGGGTCTCGGTCCGCTCCGCCTGCGCAGTTTCCAGGCGGGTGGCGTCGGTGCGCAGAGCCGCCACCCCTTCGCCGGCATCGCGCAGAAGCCGGCCGAGGGTCTGCTGGGACGCGGCAAGCTGGCGCTGGTCGCGGCGAAGCGCGTCGATCCGCTCGCCGATGCGCTGCAGATGCGGCCCCAGCAGGCGGTCGAGCCGCTGGTCCTCCGGGTTGGGCTGCGCGAAGGTCACGGTCTCGCCGGTGGAGGGCGAGCGGACGACGGCGACCACCCGCGACGGATCGGCCCCCTCGGGCAGGGTCAGTTCGGCTTCGAAGGCGTGCGCGCCGTCGCCGATGCCGCCGCCGGCCAGATCGGCCCGCGGCCGGTCGGCCAGCACCCGCGCCAGCGTCACCGGCGGACCGCCGTCCCGCTCCAGCCGCAGTTCCACCTCAAGCCGGTCGCCGGGATGATTGCCGTCCCAGCCCCAGCCGAAGACGCGCCCGCCCTGCAGGGCGTCGATGTGGCCGACGATGGCCGCCCCCTGCGGCGCCTCGGCCGCGGCGGCGGGGTCGTGAAGCTCGACGATCTTTGCGGTGGCAGACATCGGACCCGTTCCGGTTGGAGTGGGGATTTGCGGGCTCACGCCGCCTTGCGCTCGGTGCTGCGGCGCAGGGTATGGCTCGGCATGCGGTGGGGGACGTAATTCTCGTCCAGGAATTCCCGCATGTCGCGATAGCGCTGGTAGTAGGTGCGGTTGAACTTCTCGAACAGGCTCTGGTCCCAGTATTCCTCAAGGACAAAGGGCTTGTCCGAGTAGACGTTGTAGCAGGGGATCGCGAAGGTCTCCGCGAACTCAGCCGTGCGGCTGTCATAGCTGAAATAGACCGACGGCGTGGCGTTCGACAGGGCCATCAGATTGCCGTGCAGACGGTAGCCCAGCACCAGATCCTTCGACCGCACGAGGCTCTCGTAATCGGCGACGACGTCCGAGTACCACAGGCGCTCGCGGTACAGCGTGTCCATCTCGTCGTCGAAATACCACTGCTTCAGCCAGGCGCTGTCATGCAGGTGCGTCCAGGCCTCCGCCTTCTGCTCCCCGGTGCCCCACAGCAGCTTCTTCTCCTCCACCTCGCCCTGCATCATCAGCACGGTGTCGAAGCGGCGGGAGATGTCCTTCACGAAGTCGCGGTGCCGTTCCAGATACTTGCGCACGTCCGGCGAATAATGCTTGGAGACTTCGCGGCGCATGGTGATGCCGACCTTGCGCACGCTGTCCAGAGCCGGCAGGTCGATGCGCAGTTCCGGATCGCGGTTGCGGAAGGCGGTCGGACAGCCGACGATGCGGGTGTTCTTGATGCCGAGGTCCCACAGCACTTCGGCGGTGTAGGTGCCGCGCACGCCGAGCGTCGTCGACCTGTCGGCGATCATCCGCCAGATGCGCTTGCTTTCCTCGGTCAGCGTCAGCTTGCCGGTCGCCGGCGCCTGGGCACCGACGCCGAAGGCGATGACGGGGATTCGCAGCTTGGCCAGCACCTGGATGGTCGCCGCCGGCCAGTCCATCGAATCGTGGATGTAGTTGCTGCCGCGCAGGAAGACGTAATCATACTCGGCATTGATCCGGTCGACGGCCTCCTGCCGGAATTCGCGGATCTCCAGCACATCCAGCTTGTCGTAGGTCAGCAGCTTCAACGAGGAGTCGAAGACGAAGGCGTCGCCGATGTTGTGATAATGACCGATGCTGCGCTGAATGTCCTGGTAACTGTACCAGCGCACGCAGTCGTGATCGTAGACTTCGCCCGACGGAATCATGACGAGGATATTGGCCACGGCGGCTCTCCCTGGGTTGGGCGACGATGGGGATGGGGTGCGGGCCCGGCGCGGAACCGGGCGCAGGTCGGTCAGGAACGTTGCGCCACCGCGCGTTCCGGGATGGAGGGTGCGGCGCCGCCGGCGGCCAGCAGCGCGTCGAACAGCTCCGCATGCTGGCGGGCGCATTCGGCGCGGTCGATGGGGCGGCGGATGCGCAGGCGCAAGCGGTCCCACAGGTCGGGCGAGGTCAGCGCCTCCGTCATGCGGTCCACCAGATCCTCGACGCTGCCGTTGCGGAAATGCAGGCCGTCGACGCCATGGGTCACCTTCTCCGCCATGCCGCCGATGTTGCTGGCGATGATCGGACGGCCATGCAGGAAGGCCTCCTGGATGACGACGGGGGAGTTCTCCCACCAGATCGACGGGATGACCATCCAATCGACGTCCTTCATCAGGCCCGGCAGCTCGGCGGAGCGGTAGCTGCCATAGAAGCGAACCCGGTCGCCAGCCTTCTCAACCGCGTCGTTGAAGCGCTTCTGATAGGCCTCCGGCTGGCGTTCCAGGTTGCCGCCGAAGATCATCAGCGCACCGTCCTCGCCCCAGGCCTTGTCGGAGAGGCGCGACACCGCCTCCACCAGCAGATGGGCGCCCTTGAACTCGGTCAGCTGGCCGAAGAAGGCGAAGCGGTTGCGCTTGCCGCCGCGGGCGACCGGGCGCGGCGGGGCGATGCCTTCGATGGTCAGGCCGTTCTCGATCATGCGGAACTTCTCGCGCGGCAACCCCCAGTCGACATAGCGGTCGATCAGGAAGTTCGACGGGCTGACATAGAAGTCCGCCTGCTCCAGGAAGGTCTTCAGGAACAGCTCGCGCTTGAAGAACTCCGCCTCGCCGATGTGGGGGAAGCAGCCGGCGCAGTCGGCCGGGCTGGCGCGGTAGCACAGCGCATTGCGGCTGGTCTTCACCATCTGGCCATGGTGGTGGCAGATCGACAGATATTCATGCAGCGTCACCACGATGGGCACGCGCGGCAGCGCCTGCCGCACCGCCTGGATGGTCTCGATCCCCAGCCCCAGGAAATGGTGGAAGTTCACCACATCCGGCTGAAGGTCGCGGACATAGCGGACGAAGTCCTTCTCCAACCCCGGCAGGTTGCGGTTGGACAGTCGGAAATGGTCGTAGTCGTTGGCGTAATACAGCACCTCCCGTTCCTTCTGGCGAAGCGCCATCAGGGCGGAGCCGCGATGCTGGGCGATGGGCGGCGCCACGCGGGCCAAATAATGGCTTTCCCAGCCCGGCAGATCGTGCAGGCCGTTGTGCAGGTTGTAGGAGGCGACCTCACCCCCGCCCAGCGAGAAGGAGGGGTGGCCATGGCTGATGATCAGCGCGCGCTTGGTCTTGCTCATCGGGTGACCGTTTTCCGGGGCGGAGAGGGGAAGTGGTTGAAGAAGCGATGCATTAAGCCGCGATCGACGCCTTCCAGCGCTCCGCGAAGCTCCATTCGTCGACCAGGGCGCTCATGCGCTCCAGCCGGGGGTCGCGGGCGTGGTGGGACTGCTCGTCGAGCGCCACCAGCCGGACCTTCGGCAGCCACAGGCAGGAACCGCCGGCCGCCCGCACCCGCAGGCACAAATCCAGCCCCTTCGGCTCCAGCCCGAGATAGCGGCCACCCTCGGCCATGGCGCGGGCCAAAAGCTCGCGCGGCAGCAGGGCGCAGTCGGCGGAGGCGGCATCGACCGCCGCAGCCTCCTGTTCCTTCAGCCAATCGCGCGGATAGCCGACGAAGCGGCGTTCGTAGGTGATCGTGCCGCCCGGCCCCTCCACGGCGACGATGCCGGCGAAGCGGACCGAATGGTCCTCGTACAGCAGGGTCGGGCTGACCATCACCGGCGCCAGCGCGGCGGAGCCGACGGCGTTCGGCTTGCGGATCGCCCGTTCCAGTGCCGACAGCCAGCCGCGCTCGGTCGGCAGCACCGACGGCGACAGCAGCAGGACACGGTCGGCCCGCGCATGCGGCAGCGATGCCGCCACCGCCTCGAACGGATCGGCTGCCGTGGGCGCGGCGACGAAGCCGACCGCCAGACGGTAGAAGCCGGCGGCCTGCCGGACCATGCCGGCCAGCCGCTCATGGGTGCCGGCGCCGGCCACCACCAGGATCTCCGCCTCGGCGAAGTCCGGGTCGTTCGCCATGCGGGCGAGGTTGAGGTCGACATCCTGACGACCGTCGCAGACCGGAAGAACCACCGACACGCGCGGACTCCTCAGCGCGCGGCCCATCGGATGCAGGACGGAGGACGACGCTTCACGACCGGACGCCGCGCAACGCAGCATCGGCCCAAGGTGGGTGGAGACGATGCCGTCGATGGCCGGGCTGTCGGGATTGACCGCCCCCAGCATCCGGCGCAGCGAATCGCCGGTCGGCGGCTGGCAGGGCAGCGGCAGGAAGGCGATGCCGTCGGCGAGCGTCAGTTCCAGGTGGAATTCGGCGTCGGCGGCGATGCCGGCCGGCTCGCGGGCGAAGGCGGTGAAGCCGTGAGCGTCGTTGCCCGGCATCAGGCGTCCGGAGAACAGCGGGTCATGGGCGAAGGCGTCGGACACGTCCTTGCGGGCCAGCCGCGACCAGTCGGCGTCCAGCCGCGCCGTCATGCCGCCGCACTTCACCGTCACCGCCCGCACCGCCTGGGTGGGGTCGAGCAGCCAGCCGCAGACGAACAGGCCGGCGCCCGGCACCCGCACCGCCATGTCCAGCCCCATGCGCACCGGCGCCTGCAGCTGCGACACCGTCTCGACCCCGTTGTAGCGGGCGGCGATGGCGGCGGCGATGCCGCGGCGGGCGGCATCTCCCTGCAGTTGGCCCAGCATGTCGCGGGCATGGGCGGAGGCGACGCCGTCGGCCAGAAGCTGCCGATGCTCGAAGATCGCCAGATGGCGCCAGCCGTCGGCGGCGCGGAAATGGATGCGGCGGATACTGTCGGGAGGGGCGACCGGCCCTTCCAGAACCGTCAGCAGGCCGGCGGCATCGTCGGGCAGGTCCGGACGGTGGAACGGGGCAGCGGCGATGGCGTGGGGACGCAGTTCCTCGGCCTCGACCAGCACATGGGGCAACACATGGGCGGCGCCGGCCGGAAAGCCGTGCGACCAGCCCTGCACCATCAGCGCGCCGTCGCGGAAGCGGCCCAGCACCTCGGCGAAGCCATCCGGGCGGGACGCCTCATGCGCCAAGCCGGACAGCAGGCGGGTGCGGCGGTGGCCCTCCCCCGCTTCGCCCTGTCCCATCGCCGGGCCGGACAGCAGGGTCACGGCGACATCCAATGCAGTGTCGAGCGACTGCGGCTGCACCTCGCGCAAGGCGGCGACCAGATGAGCCGGGTTGGTACGGACGTTCGACAGGCGGGGCAGCAGCAGATGCTTGCCCTGGGCATCCTCGATCTCGATGCGGGACGGGCGCATGTGGGCCAGCCCGGTGACGCGGATGGCGCCCAGGAACCAGCGCTCCCCCGCTCCGTCGACCCAGCAGCCGCCACGGAAACGCCCGTCGATCATGCCGTCGAGCATCACCACGCTGTCGGCCGGCAGGGGCTGGTCGATGGCGCCGAACAGCATCAGAGTGTCCTCGTCCAGCAGGACGGCGGCAGTGACGTCGGCCTTGGTGCTGCGGTCCTTCATCGGGTGCGGTTCCCCTGGATAAGAGCGGCGGGCGTTGGTGAGAGCAGTTCGCCGTAGAGCGCGAGGTGGAGCGATGCGGCCTCCTCCGTCGGGCGGACGGCGGGGATGTTGGCCGACAACCGCTCCCACAGGCCGGGTTCGGTCATGGCGCGGGTCATGACGCGGGCGAGGTCAACGGGGTCGTTGGGGCAGACATGCAGGCCGTCGACACCGTCGCGTACCGCCTCCGCCATGCCGCCGATGCCGCTGACGATGACCGGGCGGCGGTGCTGGAAGGCCTCCTGGATCACCAGGGGCGCGTTCTCCCACCAGATCGACGGCATCACCACCCAGTCGGCGGCGGCCATCAACGCCGGCATCTCCTGCGGCCGGTAGGGGCCATGGGCGGTGGCGAGACCGCGCGCCGCCTCGAAGCCGTCGGCCACGCGCTGGCGGAACTCCGGCGTCTGGTACAGGCTACCGCCATGGACGGCCAGCGACGGGGAAAGCCCCTGGCGCGCCATACGGGCGATGGCATCGAGCGCCACGGTGACGCCCTTGAACGGGTTCAGGTTGCCGAAATAAGCGAAGGCGTCGCGTGCCGCACCGGGGGCGAGGTCGCGCGCCGGGGCAGGATCCACGGTGGGGCGGCTGTTCGCCATCACCTCGATCCGGGCGGGATCGAGACCCCAGGCGACATAGCGGTCGCGCAGAAAGCGGCTGGGCGCCAGGAAGCGGTCGACCAACCCGAACATCGCCTTGATGTGCTTCTCGCGCAGCAGGAACTGGTCGGCCGGCCGGTCGGGGAAGCAGCGGCGGCAGGCGTCCGGCGACGCCCTGGTGCAGAGCGTGCGCGTCCCGTCCTCGCCGCGCGGCGGGGTGACCATCTGTCCGTCATTGGCGCAGATCGGGTAATAGTCGTGCAGGGTGTAGACGATCTTGGCATCCGGGCAGACACGGCGGATCAGGAACAGCATCTCCACGCCCAGCAGCAGCGTGTGATGCACATGCACGATGTCCGGCCGGAAGGCGCGCAGCAGGTTCGACAGGTCGGGGACCAGCCCGTGCAGGTCGATCTGGCTCTGGTGGAAATGGTCGAAATGACCGGCCCACAGCAGCACCTCGTCGGCGCTGCGGCCCAGCGTCTGGAAGCCGGTGCCGGGGCGCGGCGCGCGGTGGATGTCGTTGGTGCAGGCCAGGAACAGGCACTCGGCGCCGGCAGCCTTCAGGCCGCCGAACAGCTCGTGCGCGAAGATCTCGGTGCCGCCGGGATGCAGGCTCGGGTGGTTGTGCGCGATCAGCAGCACCCGCGGCGGCCGGGCGGCCACCAGCGGACGCGCCGGCTGGCGCGGAGCGGGACGGGCGGCCTGATTGGCGGGGAGCAGCGGAAGGCGGCGCCGGCTCATGGCGCGGTCCCCTTCTCCAGAACCAGCAGATCCTGGAAATTCTCGGCCTCGCGCTGGCCGCTCCAATGACCGCGCATCACGGCGCGGGCGGGGCGCAGGCCATGGGCGGCGAAGCGGTCGAGCAGGAACTCTTCGTCATAGGCGACGGCGGCGTTGGGATGCTCCGGATCTGCCAGCAACTCCACGCCCGGCGCGTCACGGAAGGCCGGGCGAGCGGTGCCCTTGGCAATGCCGGCGCGCGCGGCGGCATCGGCCAGGAACAGGCTGAGGAAGCAGCGCCCGCCCGGCTTCAGCACCCGCGCGATCTCCGCCGCGTAACGCTCGGTATCTGCCGTGCGCAGGTGGGTGATGACCGAGGTCAGGATGACGAAGTCATAAGCGCTCGCCTTGAAGGGCAGCGTCGCCGTCTCCCCCTCGATCCGGCCGTCGGGATTGTACAGGCCGTTGGCGACGTCGAGATGGTGGAAGCGGAATTCCGGATAGGCCGGCGTGATGGTCGAGGCGCACCAGCGGATGCCGTCCAGCACGATGTCGATGCCGTCGTAGGACCCGTCCAGATACTGCGTCAGCGGGAGCGCCATGCGGCCGACGCCGCAGCCGATCTCCAGCACCGTGTGGTCGGGGCGCAGGCCGCCGAGACGGACGAAATGGCGCAGGAACTCCGCCCCGATTGCGCGGAAATCGCCGTCGCCGATGAAATGCAGTTCGGGCGGCGGCACCGGCAGGAAGCGGTTGCGCGCGATCTGGGCGCAGAGCCATTCCAGCCGCGGATCGGTCTGGCGGCGCAGGACGGCAAGCTGCGGGGTCGGCAGAATCGCGTTCATCGGGTCACCTGTGCTGTCTTGCGGCTGCTGCCGGTCCTGGAGGGGTGTGCCTCGTCGTCGGCGCACCAGTCGCGCGCCATCAGTTCGGCCATGCGGTCGGCCCAGCGGCGGCCATGGAGCCAGCGGTTGTATTCGGAGGCGACTCCGCGGGTGTAACCCTGGTGCCGGCCGATGGAGCGGCGTTCCAGATGGTAAAGTTCGACCGACGGGGCATAGCGGATGTCGAGACCCTGGCCGCGGATGCGCAGACAGAGGTCCGAATCCTCGAAGTCGCCGATGATGTAGTCTTCGCACAAGCCGCCGGCAGCGGTGTAGGCGGCGCGCGTGGTCAGCAGGCAGGCGCCGGTGACGCCGGGAACCGGGCGCGGGCGGCAGGCGGCGGCGAAGTCGCGCGGCAGGCCCTTGAAGTAGTGATGGTTGTACCAGGCGCCCTGCAGGTCGCGGTCGAAGTAGAGGCCGGCATGCTGAAGGCTGTCGTCGTCGAACAGCAGCTTCGGTCCGACCGCGCCGATGCCGGGACGCTCCTCCAGGGCCGCGACCAGCTGCGGCAGCCAGCCGGCGCGGTCGGGCACCACGTCGGAATTGAGAAGCAGCAGGCGGTTGGCGCGGGCCACGGCCACGCCGGCATTGTTGGCGGCCGAATAGCCGTAATTGGCGCTCTGCACCAGCAGCAGCATCGGCTGGCCGTAGAGGCCATGGAAGCCGCGCAGCAGATGCACCACCTCGTCGCGCTGCTCCGGGCTGTCGAGCACGAAGACCAGCTCCGCATCGGCCATATCCTGGTCGGTGGCGAAGCTGGATATCTGGAAGCGCAGGAACTCCAGCGTGCGATAGAGCGGGATGATGACCGACACCGCGGGCTTGGCCTTGCGCTCGCCATAGACGACCAGTTCCGGTTCGCCGCGGGTGGCGAGATGGGCGGCGTGCAGCGGGGCGACGGCCGGGCCGATGACGGTCTCCAGCAGTTCGGGCGTGGCGAAGCGCGGCGGCAGGCTGCCCAGCACGGCGGCGCGGGCGTCGGCATCAGCGCGCGGTCGCGGCGGCGGGACGAGGCGCAGCGCGCCGCCGGACGCCAGCCGAAGCTCCGCCGTCACCTGAAGCGCCTCCGCCGGTTCGGGAATCCCCGGCAGATGGATGACGAAGCCGCTGCGGTCGATGCCGTTGATGCCATAGAGCTTGGCGACATCCTCGCGCGGGAAGCGGTGCGGCAAGCGCTCCACCCGGCGTTCGCCGCCGAAGGGGGTGTGGACCGCCAGTTCCGTCGCCAGCCCATGCGGATCATGCAGCCAGCCGGAGAGGAACAGACCGCCGTCAGCCGTGGGAACCGCCAGATCGAGCGAGGCGCCGATCGGCCGCCTGGCGTCGGCGGCCTGACGGCGCGGCAGCGGGGCCAACGCCTGCAGTTCGCTGACCGCCGACGCGGCCGACGCATCGCTGCGGCCACGCTTGGCGAGGCAGGACAACAGGTAATGACGGAGCGCGGCCGGCGTGTCGGGGCGGGCGTTCAGCCGGTCGGTCAGGGTCGGCAGACCGGTGCCTTCCTCGGGGAAGCGGCGGCAGGCGACGCCGTTGGCGCCCAGCACCACCAGCAGGTTGCCCGGCGCGCACAGCCCGCGGTCGATCAGCAGATCGAAGGCGATGCGCCCTTGCCCCGCCGGATCGGCGCCGATGCAGGCGTCGAAGGGCGCCCGCGCCACCGCATCGGGGGACAGCACCACCAGACCGGTGATGGCCCCGAAGCGGCCGGACAGCACCCCGGCGCACAGCAGCAGGCCGCCGCCCGCCGTCGCGCGGACCGCCAGCATCGCCGGCTCTGCCGCACGGTCGAGCACCAGCCGGCGGCACAGCGCGGCGAACGCGGCATCGCGGCGCAGCGCCGGGGTGGAGCAGGCGAAATCGAAGAGGAAGCGCAACACCCGCAGCCGCCCGGCACCCTCCAGGCTGCCCAACAGCCCGGCGGGATCAAGGTCGGCGGCACCGGATTCGGTGCGAAGCTCGGCGATCACGCGGTTGTTGGCGATGAAATGGATGGGCATCCGCGGGTCGCGCGGTGCCGGCAGGATCGACAGGACGCGGCGGGCGCCCCAGCCGCTGTCGATGGTCAGGGTGGTGAAGGGCGGACGCACCGGCTCGCCATCGACGCTCGGCGTGATCGAACCGACGGCATCGGCCGCGCCATCCATCGTCCAGGCGACGAGGAGGAAGCGGCGGCCCAGTGCCAGACGTTGGGCGGGGGCGATCGACACCGAATTCGGCAGGACGGCGATGACGGTCATGGATTGGATTCCGGCAGCGTCGGTGGTTTGAAAGGCGGAACTCAGGCAAAGGGGGACCGGCGGCGGCCTTCACACCACCGGTCCGTCCCTCTCGGGCGTCGCTTTGAAAGCTCAGCTCGATCGGTGCCCGGTTAGTGGATGACGAAGAAGTCGTTCGGGTGGTTGTGGATGTCCGCAGCCGAGACGCCCTTCAGCGTGATGCTGTCGCCATGGCCGAGGTCGATCACGGCGTCGCCATGCTGGTCGGTGACGCGGGCGGCCAGATCGGCGGCGTCGGTCACTTTCAGGCCGTTGATGTTGCGGGCGATCTGCAGCACGTCCTCGCCGGCCTTGAAATCCAGGACCACGTCCTGGCCGCCGCCGCCGGAGAAGATGAAGACGTCGTGCCCGGCGCCGCCGGACAGCAGGTCGTCGCCCTTGCCGCCTTCCAGACGGTCGTTGCCGTCGTCGCCGAACAGGGTGTCGTCGCCGTCGCCGCCGATCAGCACGTCGTTGCCGGTGCCGCCATGCAGGATGTCGTCGCCCTTGCCACCGTCAAGGATGTCGTCATGGCCGCCGCCGACCAGGATGTCGTCACCCTTGCCGCCGGTCAGCATGTCGTTGCCGTCCCCCCCGGACAGCACGTCGTCGCCGGTGCCGCCGTCCAGAACGTCGCGCCCGGCTCCGCCGATCAGAACGTCGTCACCGCTCCCCCCCAGGATGATGTCGTCGCCCGAACCGCCGTCGATGATGTCGTTGCCGTTACCCCCCAGCAGCATATCCGCCGCGGTGCCGCCATGGATCACGTCCGCACCGTTCCCCCCGAACAGAGCGTCATGTCCATCGCCGCCGAGCAGGGTGTCCGCGCCGTTGCCCCCCAGCAACAAATCGTTACCCTGCCCGCCGTCGAGAAGATCGGCGTGATTGCCGCCGATCTTCACGTCGTCGTAGCTGCCCCCAGGAACCGTAGCCATCGTAGGTGTCTCCTTGCGATGTGATTGGGATTTTTGGGCCGTCTTTCGGCCTCGCTCGAAAGGCTGAGCTCGCCTTTCGGTGTAACCAAAACTATCGGGTGGATAGTGTGATAAAAGACGGGCCTTTGGAAGAAAAAGTTGAGTCAGAACAGAAGAATCTCACAGAACAACGCATTGTCTGTATTTTCAAAAAGAGAGTTAGTCTGAATTGCTTCGAAATTCTAAGCAGTTCCTATTTTAAATAATGTTGGTCAGACTCACTTCCAAACTCTGGATTGCCCTCAACCCATCGGATCACCAGGAAAAGTTCTCTTGGTTAAGAGATGGTTTTTAAAAATCAGTTCGCCCACATAATGCCACGGGGTCGGCGCGCCGGTGGATTCGGTGGCCGGCCGCCATCGTGTCTTGCAGGGAACCTTGCCCATTGCACCCGTGGGCGCCCTTCGCAGAATACTCACATATGCAAGTAAAAGCCGATTTCGGCACAGTAAAACTCTCATGGACCCGACATGGAATGGCAAAAGGGCCGGCGTGGGGGACGCCGGCCCTTTCACGGGACCGCTTGCGGGGGATGGACCCACATGCCCGCGGTCCCAGCCCGCACCGGCCCAACGGGGGAGGGCCGGAGGGACGGGCATACCGTCTATTTCTCGCGGAAGGCCCGCTGCATTCCATCCGTCAGCGGAGTCAGGAAATAGTCGATGGCGCGGCGGGCATGGCCATGGATCATCACCTCCGCCGGCATGCCGGGATGCAGATCGACACCCGGCAAGGCCTTCAATTCCGCCGCATCCATGCTGATCCGGGCGGCGAAATAGAAGGCGCCGGTGCGCTCGTCCTCCAGCTGATCGGCCGACAGCGACAGCACCTGCCCGGCCACCGGCGGCACCGAGCGCTGGCGATAACCGGTCAGCTTCACCATCGCCTTGCTGCCGACCTCCACATTCTGCACGTCGTGGGGGGAAACCCTTGCCTCGACGATCATGGCATCGTCCTGCGGCACGATGTCGAGAATGCCGGCGCCGGCCGGTATGACGCCGCCGGTCGTGAAGAATCGCAGGCCCGTCACCCGCCCCGCCTGCGGAGCCGTGACCGCCTGGCGCAGCAGGATGTCGTCGGCGCTACGCAGGCGTTCCGACAGGTCGGAGACGCTGGCCTGGGCCGTCTGCAGATCGACCGCCACCTCGGACCGGCGGGTGTTGCCGAGGTTGATCATGGTCAGCTCGGCCGCCGCGATGGCCTGTTCCGCCTTGGACTTGTTCGCCATCAGCTCGCCCAGCCGTCCTTCGGAATCGGCGACGTTGCGCTGAAGCTCCAGCAGGCGCGGCTTGCGCTCGTAGCCCTTCGCCAGCAGGCCCTGCACCACCTGCAATTCGTCGCGGGTGTAGCGCAGCCGGTCGGCGGTGGCGACGCGCTGGGATTCCAGCGCCGCGATCTCGTCCCGCAGCTGGGAGATCTGCCGGCGCTGGATGCCCATCTGCGCCTCGTGGCTGTCCAGCCGGGAACGGAACAGCCGTTCCTCGACCGCCATCGCCTCGGCGGCCACCGGATTGTCGCGGGCCGCCTTCACCAGATCCTCGCTGAACAGCGGCTTCGGGCCGTCGGACTGTTCGGCCCGCAGCCGGCCGAGCCGGGCCAGCGCCGTCCAGTATTGGCCCTGCAGCTGCGACACCACCGCCTGGCTCTGCGTCGAATCCATCCGCAGCAGCACCTGGCCCGCCCGCACGAGGTCGCCGTCCTTGACCAGCAGGTCGCGCAGGATGCCCCCTTCCAGGTGGGAGACGGTCTTGCGGTGGCTTTCCACCATCACCGTGCCGGCGGCGAGTGCCGCGCTGTCCAGGCTGGCGGTGAAGCCCCAGGTCAGGAAGCCGCCGAAGCCGACCAGCACGGCCAATGCTCCGGCCAGCGCGGTGCTGCGCAGCGACGGTTCGGCCGGAGCCACGTCGATGGTCGCCGTCCAGACCTTCGGAGCCGCAAGAGCTGGCGTTTCGCTGGTCATCGTTGCTCTCCACTGCGGACGAGTCTGGTCACGCCGGCGGGAACGCCGCCCGGCTGAACCAGTTTCAGGACATCGGCACGGGCGCCGAAATGCTCGACGGCACCCTCCTTCATCACCACCAGCCTGTCGGCCACCGCGACGATGGAGGGGCGGTGGGCGATCATCACCACGGTGGTGCCGTCGGCTTTCACCTTATGGATGGCGTTCAGCAGGGCCTGCTCGCCCTCATGGTCGAGGTTGGAGTTCGGCTCGTCCAGCACCAGCAGCCGGGGCCGGCCGAACAGGGCGCGGGCAAGCGCGATGCGCTGCCGCTGTCCGCCGGACAGGGAAAAGGCGCTCTCGCCCACCGGCGTGTCGTAGCCGAAGGGCAGGCGGCCGATCATCTCATGCACGCCGGCCAGCCGGGCGGCGCGGACGATCTCCGCCGGATCGGCGTTGGCCATGCGGGCGATGTTCTCACCGATGGTGCCGTCGAGCAGCGCCACAGACTGCGGAAGATAGCCGACATATTTGCCGAAGCTCTCGCGCTCCCACAGATAGGTGCTGGTGCCGTCCAGATAGATGCCGCCGGCGGTCGGCTGCCAGACGCCGACCAGCAGGCGGGCCAGCGTCGATTTGCCGGCCCCGGACGGCCCGATGATGCCCAGCACCTCCCCCGCCCCGGCGGCGAAGGAGACGTTGCGCAGCACCGGGCGGTTCAGGCCGGCCGGCACATGGCTGACGCGGTCGACCGCCAGCGTCCCCTGCGGCGCCGGCAGCGGCATGGTGGAGCGGGCGGAAGCGCCGTTGTTCAACAGGTCGCGGATGCGGCGGTGCGCCTCCAGCGCCTTGACCCACTGGCGCCAGCCGTCGACCAGCTGTTCGAAGGGCTGCAGCAGCCGCCCGGTGATGAGGCTCGCCGCCATCATGCTGCCGGGGGTCGCCAGATTGTCGATCACCAGCGTGGCGCCGGCGGCGATCACGCCCACCTGCAGCATCAGGCGCAGCGAGCGCGACGCCGCGGCCAATGCGCGCGACGTCGTTGCGCCGCGGTCGATCATGCCGGCGGATCCGCTCTGCGCCACCTGCCAGCGCCGCGCCAGGGCCGGCAGCATGCCCATCGCCTCGATGGCCTCGGCATGGCGGACGGTCCCGGCGATGTCGGCGAAGACGCGGGCCGACGCCTCGTTCGCTTCGGCCATCGGCCGCCGGGTCAGCGCATCGGTCAGCACCCCCATCACCATCAGGACCAGCGCGGAGCCGATGGCGAGGAAGCCGTAGACCGGGTTCAGCAGGAACAGGATCACCAGAAAGATCGGCGCCCAGACCAGCTCCAGCGGAGCGGTCACGGCGCTGCTGGTCATGAAGGCGCGCAGGTCGTTCAGGTCGCGCATGGTCTGCGCCGCGTTGCGCGGCCCGCCCGACAGCGCGTCGACGATGGACGCCTCCAGCGCCGGCACGTTGAAGCGGTGGGCGATCACGGCGCTGGTCACCAGGAAGGCGCGGGCGCGGATGAAGTCCAGCACGCCATAGAGCGCCAGCGCCCCCACCGCGATGATCGCCAGCATCGTCAGCGTTTCCAGGCTGCGGCTGCTCATCACGCGGTCGTAGACCTGCATGGTGAAGAGCGGAACCACCAGCATCAGGAGATTGACGAACAGGCTGAGGATGCCGGCCAGCAGCAGGCCATGCCCGATCTTCCGGTAGGCTTGGGTCAGCAGGGGCCGATCCACGGAACTCATCTTCGATCCTTCCTGGTGGAGGATTGGCCGGTCGAGGCGGCGCTGGAACTCGGGAGGAGGAAAACGGAAAAATCTGCCGGCGGATGATGCGCTGGACAGGAAGCCGGCCGGGGGGCGCCGGATGCGGCCGGTCCGTTGGAGGAGCGGGCGCCTATGAATGGCCGGTCAGGACGCGGGGGGAGGCGTCGGCGGATCTGGCACGCCCAAGCCTTACACCGGGAACATTTTAGAGACGTGTGACAAGTTTCGGCTCCTACCCCTTTCAATCTCCCGCAAAAGGGGTGTCAGACAGCCGTCAAACGGTTGATTTTTCTTCTGTATTCGGCACTTCACCTAAGGTCTTAGGCCGTTTTGGGTGGGGTTTCCAGCCATCTGGTCAGAGCGCTTGGTTATCGTGCATGCTGCGCCGCGATGAATTGCGCAGGGCGCCGGGTTCCCCCCCAACCCGCCCCTGCCCCGCTCCCCCTTTCCTTCCACCATGCCGGCCGCCCGTCTCCGGTTGCGGCCCGAATTCCGGTTCCCCGGAAGCCGGCTTAAGGAAACCCGATCCATGACGACCCCGAAGACCATCCTCGTCACAGGCGGCGCCGGATATGTCGGCAGCCATTGCGTGGCGGAGCTTCTCGACCATGGCCATCGCGTCGTGGTGTTCGACAATCTGCGTCAGGGCCATGCCGCCGCCGTTCCACCCGAGGCCGCTTTCGTCAGGGCCGACCTCGCCGACGAGACGGCGCTGGCCCGCGTCTTCTCGGAATGGCGCTTCGATGCGGTGTTCCATTTCGCAGCATTGTCGGTGGTCGGCGACTCGATGCGCGACCCGCACGCCTACCTGCACGGCAACAGTGTCACCTCGCTGAACCTGATCCGCGCCGCGGTGACGGCCGGGGTGAGAAAGCTGGTCTTCTCCTCCACCGCCAACCTGTTCGGCTCGCCCAAGCGGATCCCCATCGACGAGGATGAGGCGGTAGATCCCGGCAGCCCCTATGGCGAATCGAAGTTCATGATCGAGCGCGCCCTGCATTGGGCCGACCGCTGCCACGGCCTGCGTTCCGCCTGCCTGCGCTACTTCAATGCCGCCGGAGCGCATCCGAACGGAAAGCTGGGCGAGGACCACAGCCCGGAGACGCACCTGATCCCGCTGGTGATGGATGCCGCCACCGGCAAGCGTCCGCACATCGAGATCTTCGGCAACGATTACGACACGCGCGACGGCACCTGCATCCGTGACTATATCCATGTCTGCGATCTGGCCGACGCCCATCTTCGGGTGCTGGACGCGCTGGAGGAGCGGTCGGTCCGCTACAATCTCGGCAACGGCACCGGCTACAGCGTGCGCGAGGTGATCTCGTCGGTGGAGCGCATCACCGGGCGGACGGTGCCGGTGAAGGTCGGCCCGCGGCGGCCCGGCGACCTGCCGGTGCTGATCGCCTCGTCGGAGCGCATCCGCCGCGACCTCGGCTGGGAGCCGCGCTTTCCCGACCTGGACAGCATCATCGCCGGCGCCTGGGCGTGGCGCAGCGCGCACCCGCATGGGTTCCGCGGCCTCGCCGCCGCAGCGGAGTGAGTGGAACGAGAAGGATGGCGGCAATGGCAGAGCCGGGATCATGGACGCGATGAGCAACCTGAACTGGGACGATGACGACGCGCCCGAACCGGGACCGGAGGACAAGCCGGGCGGCGAACCCGCCCGGAAGCCCGGCGAGGAGCTCGACCTCGCCGACTTCCACGGCATGGCCCGCCTGATCGAGCGGATGCACCGCCGTTACCTGGACGTCGTGCGCGTCGGCCTGTCCAAGCAGGGCATCGAGGACATCGGCCCGGTCCAGGCGCTGATGGTGATGCTGATCGGCGAGGACGAACTGTCGGTCCGCGACCTGATGGAGCGCGGCTATTACCTGGGCTCCAACGCGTCCTACAGCCTGAAGATCCTGGTCGATGCCGGCTACATCAACCGCGCCGCCAACCAGCGCGACCGCCGCACCGCGCGGCTCCAGCTGACCGACAAGGGGCGGGAGCTGTGGGAGGGGCTGCGGCGGATGGAACAGGCCCAGGCCGAGGCGCTGGTGCGCAACGAGACCGAGGCCCGCGACCTGAAGGCCAGCTACCGCACGCTCCGCCGGCTCGACCGGCTGTGGGGCGACATGGTCCGTTATTCCTGCCTCGATTTCGATTGATGGGTTTTCGACCGATGCCGCAGCCGGGTGCCCCGATGCCACATGTCGCCCCCCAACCAGACGCGCCCAACCCGAACGCCCTGTCGTCGCGGGATGTCGAACGCCTGCTGACCTCGCCCACCGCGGAGACGCGGATCGAGACGATGAACAAGCTGTTCCACGACCTGGAGGCCGGCGCGCTCAGCCCGGCCGAACGGTCGCTGGCGATCGAGGTGGTGCATTGCTTCGCCGGGGACGCCCAGGTCGCGGTGCGCGAGGCGGTGGCCTGGCAACTGCGCAACAGCCCCCTGCTGACCGGGGAACTGGCCGAGCGGCTGGTCCGCGATGTCGGGCGGGTGGCCTTCCCGATCCTGCGCGACGCGGCGGGGCTGACCGACGACCTGCTGCTGGACGTGCTGTCCGATCCGGATTCCGGCAAGCATGTGGCGGTCGCCAGCCGGTCGACGGTGTCGGCCCGCCTGTCGGGAGCCATCGCGGAGCGCGGCAACGTCGTCGCCGTCACCGCCCTGTTGCGCAACGACGGGGCCGAGGTTCCGGACAGCGCGATGAACCGCGCGCTCGACCGCTTCGGCCGCGTCCGCATGGTCAGCGAGGCGGCGGCGACCCGTCCCGGCCTGTCGCTGGCGATGGTGGAGCGGGTGGTCGCCTTCGTGTCGGACAACATGCGCACCACCCTGATGCAGGCGCACGGCCTGTCGCGCGAACTGGTCGAACGGCTGGTGGAGCGCGGGCGGGAGGCGGCGACCATGCGGCTGCTGCGCCCGGTGCTGCGCGGCGCCGAGGACATCGACGCGGCGATCCAGTGGCTGCACACCAACCGTCGCCTGACGCCCGTGTTGCTGTTCCGGGCGCTGTGCGCCGGAGACCTGTCGCTGTTCGTCTCCGGCATGGCGCTGCGCGCCGGCATCCCGGCGGAGAATGCCCGCCGGCTGGCCTGGGACGACGGCGAGCTGGGCATGGCGGCGCTGCTGAAGAAGGCGGCCGTCGCCCCCGGCCTGACCCATCCCTTCCAGGTCGCGGTCGGCGTCGCCAAGCGTTTGGACTATGAGGGCGAGGAGAACCGGCGCGAGGATTTCCAGTCGGAGGTCATCAGCGAACTGTTCACCGCCTGCACCCCCACCAACGACTGGATGGTCGACGACCTGCTGCTGCAGCTGTTCGACCAGAAGTCGGAGGAGGTGATCGACCGGGCGCTGGATCAGGCCGGCCTGCCCTTCTCCCCGGTGCGGACGGTGCAGTGAGCGAAGCCTTCGTCAGCTTCCGCCCGTCCCTCCGCCAGCCGTCACGCCACGCAGGATGTCGGACATGCTGAGAATGGCCTCGGCGACCTCGATGATGCGCTTGTTCTGGTTCATCGCCGTCTTGCGGATCAGCTTGTAGGCCTCCTCCTCCGACAGGTTGCGGGTGGACATCAGCAGGCCCTTGGCGCGGTCGATCACCTTGCGCTCGTTCAGAGCCGCCTTGGCCGTTTCCAGTTCCAGGCTGACGTCGCGCAGGCGTTGCGATTGCGCCTGCACGACGTCGAGCACGGAGCGCATCAGCTTCGGCCGCAGCCCGTCCGGCGCGTAGAGCCCGGAGCCATCCTGTCCGGGCAGGGCCGGATCGGCACCCACCAGCACCATCGCGACCGGCATCACCGCATCATGTCCGCAGAGGTCGCCCTGCTCCAGGTCGGCACGCGCCTGCACCAGCTTCGCCTCGCACAGCAGGCGCAGATCCTCGGTCAGCCGGTCTTCCACCGTCTTCAGCAGATCCACACGCCGGGTGGCCTGCTCGAACCAGGATTCCGCCGTGATGCCCGACAGTTCGCCATGGCGGGCACCGTCGCCGAGCGCCACCGCCCGCATCCGCTCCACCTCCGCCACCGCCGGATCCGACAGGGCGGCGCGCAAAGCGGCGGCGTGGGCGGGTTCGGCGAACTCCGCGACGATGCGGAAGGCGCGGTTCTGCGCGTCGATCAGCCGGGCGAGCCGGCCATGCTCCGCCCCGTCGAACCGCCCGCGCGAGAAGCCGGCGCTGGCCGTCGCCCGCTCCTGCCCGGCGAACTCCTTGCCCTGCACGATGTTGAACAGCGCCACCAGCGCGCGGGAGATCGCCGGATCGGCGGCGATGTCCGCCGCCTCGAACACCACGGCAAGCAGATGGCCGACGATGTCGGTGAAGCACTTCACGGCGTCCTGCGGCACCAGCGCCAGCGACGCCACCTGCTCGCGCAGCGCCGGCAACCCGTCCAGCGCATGCAGGGCGATGGCGACCCGGTTGTAGAACTGCGCCCCCGAGCCGAGGCGGCCGAGCTGCTCGTCGACATGGTCGAGCCGGTCGCGCAGGACCGCCTCGAGCGCCTTGGCGTCGGCCTGCCAACGGGCGCGATCCTCGGCGAAGCGCTTTCCGCTGGAGCCGAGATAGATGGAGGAGGCGCCGCGTTCCTTCTGCAGCGCGTGGATCAGCCCGCTCATGTCGCGCACCAGCGCGCTGACCGCCAGAAGCTGTTCGACGTCGCGGATGCGGCACAGCTTGGCGGTGCGCAGGAACCGCGCGGCCACGGTGCCAGCTCCGCCGTCCTTGGCTTCCTGCTGTGTAGCCATCCGGCCCGATCCCCCTGCGCTGCACCCTTCACCGGTTAAGCAACCCATATGCCAGCAAAAACAGGCCACTCTCCCACAAGGGGAGAAGGGCTTCCACACCGCAAGCCGGCTGCTTCCAGCTCATGCGATTGCCTAAGAATGCGGCGAATTCGCTGAAATTTTGCGCACAGGACCGGCCAAACAGTGTGCGCCGCAACAAACACTCCGCCACCGCTGTTGAGTCGGCACCCCAACCGTCCCGGAGTCGTTCCGCCATGGCCAAGAATCCCTTCATGAGCGCCTGGCTGTCCTGGGCCAACCGTGCCACCGGCGCGTGGACCACCGCCTCCATGTCGGCAGCCAAACGCAATCAGTCGGCGGTCCTGAAATCCATGATGACGCCGCCCAAGACGTCCAAGCCGAAGCGCAAGGCCAAGCCGGCGCGCTGACCGGTGGACGGGCGGATTCTGCAAGCGATGGGCGAGGGCATGCTTGACGGTGCGCGGAGGGGATGGCCAAATCCTACCCCCTTCGTTTCACGCGCAACCGTTGAGACACGCCCCATGACCTCCGTTCGCATGCCCTCGTCGCGGCCGCCGTCGCGCTGGGCGAACCTGTTCACCGACCGGCCCGTCACCTGCATCGAGGATCTGCGGCAGCTGGCGGAATGGCGCGTGCCGCGGATGTTCTACGACTACGCGGATTCCGGCTCCTACACGGAGTCGACCTACCGCGCCAACGAGTCCGACTTCGGGCGGATCAAGCTGCGCCAGCGCGTGGCGGTGGACATGACCAACCGGACGCTGGCCAGCAGCATGGTCGGCCAGCCGGTGGCGATGCCGGTGGCGCTGGCCCCGACCGGCCTGACCGGCATGCAGCATGCCGACGGCGAGATCCTGGCCGCCCGCGCCGCGGCCAAGGCCGGCGTCCCCTTCACGCTGTCGACCATGAGCATCTGCTCGATCGAGGATGTGGCGGAGAATACCGACAAGCCCTTCTGGTTCCAGCTCTACGTCATGCGCGACCGCGCCTTCATCGACAAGCTGATCGACCGCGCCAAGGCGGCCGGCTGTTCGGCGCTGGTGCTGACGCTCGACCTGCAGATCCTCGGCCAGCGCCACAAGGACATCAAGAACGGCCTGTCCACCCCGCCGAAGCTGACCATCGGCAACATCCTGGACATGGCGACCAAGCCGCGCTGGTCGATCAACATGCTGCGCACCCACCGCCGCACCTTCCGCAACATCGTCGGCCACGCCACCGGGGTCAGCAACCTGTCGTCGCTGTCCTCCTGGACGGCGGAGCAGTTCGACCCGACGCTGAACTGGGACGACGTGCGCCGCATCCGCGACCGCTGGGGCGGCAAGCTGATCCTGAAGGGCATCCTCGACCCGGAGGACGCGGTGATGGCGGCGGAAACCGGGGCCGACGCGCTGATCGTCTCCAACCATGGCGGGCGGCAGCTGGACGGCGCCATCTCCTCCATCGCAGCTCTGCCGGGCATCGTCGAAGCGGTGGGCGACCGGATCGAAGTGCTGATGGACGGCGGCATCCGCTCCGGCCAGGACGTGGTGAAGGCGTTGGCGCTGGGCGCCAAGGGCACCTTCATCGGCCGCGCCTTCCTCTACGGCCTGGGGGCCGGCGGCGAGGCCGGCGTGTCCCAGTGCCTGGAGATCATCCGCAAGGAGATGGACGTCACCATGGCGATGTGCGGCCTGCGCGACATCAAGGACGTCACTGCCAACATCCTGGCGGGGAAGCCCGAATTCGGGATCTGACCGGTCCGCCGATGGCCCTCGGGCACGGGGTGGCGGGATGGAGTGGCGTGGAAGGTCTGCTCCGCGTCGTTCGACCCCGCCCAACCCATTCGCGTGCAGGGCTTTGTTCTACGATGCAGGATCATCGTTCCGAGAGGCCGCTGCGGGAGGGCGGCCGACCAACGGAACCGTGGCCGCGCGATGGGAAGTTCGTCAATATTTCAATCCCGCAACAATGACGCCCGCGAAAGCAGTCAATTCCCGATCCCACAAGACCAATATCGTCAAGTTTAAGTCAAGGAAAAGCCTTGGCGATAAAGATGCACCCACATGGGATGAAAGAAAGTGCAAGCTGCTTTCCCGATATCATGGCATAGTACCGCCATGATGGCATCGACCGACGAGACCGCAGTTGACATCTTCCCTCGACCCTGCGGATGACGACGGCCAGCCGTCCGCACATGATGGGGCCGCCCTGGCTTTCCTGTCCGGTGGCGGGACTGCCGGCGAGTTCATTCTGGCGCAGGACTGGGCGAACACGTCTCTGGGGCCTCCGCATCATTGGCCCCAGCCCCTCAAGACGATGGTCGGCGTCCTGATCGGCTCGAACCAGCCGATGTTCGTCATCTGGGGAGCCGAGCGCACGCTGATCTACAACACGCCTTATGCCGAGATCCTCGCCAACAAGCATCCGCAGGCGATGGGGAAGGATTTTCTCGATGTCTGGAGCGAGATACGCGGGGATCTCGAGGATCTCGTCGGCAAGGCCTATCGCGGCGAACCGGTGCAGATGGATGACATCACGCTCTTCATTGAGCGCCGCGGCTACCGGGAAGAAACCCATTTCTCCTTCTTCTACTCACCTCTCAGGGTCGATGGCGATTCGGTGGCCGGTCTTTTCTGCGCCTGCACCGAGATCACCGACCGGGTGATGATGCAGCGCCGGTTGGTGGAAAGCGAGGCCCGCGCCCGCGCCGACGCACAGCGCGTGCAACTTGCCCTCGATGCGGGCGCCATCATCGGGACCTGGTTCTGGCATCTGCCGACCGACCATTTCACGGCGGACGAACAGTTCGCCCGGTCGTTCGGGCTCTCTTCGGAGGTCTGCAGCACGGGCCTCGGCATCGAACAGGTCGTCGCGACGGTCCATCCCGACGACAAGCCCGGCCTGATGGCGGCAATCGCCGAGGTGATCGGACGCGGCGGGGCTTATGCGCATCAATACCGGGTGCGCCGCCATGACGGGCGCTACCATTGGATCGAAGCGAACGGCCGGGTCGAGCATGCCCCCGACGGCACGCCGCTGAACTTTCCGGGCGTGCTCATCGACGTTGAGTGCCGCAGGGCTGCGGAATCCGCGCTGCGCGAGAGCGAGGAGCGCTTCCGGGCCGCCGTTCAGGCCGTCAACGGCATCCTGTGGACCAACAATGCGCGTGGCGAGATGCAGGGCGAGCAGCCCGGCTGGTCCGCGCTCACCGGGCAGTCCTATGACGAGTACCGCGGCTATGGCTGGGCCCGCGCCGTCCATCCCGACGACGCCCAGGCGAGCATCGACGCCTGGAAAGCCGCGGTGGCGGAAAGTCGGACCTTCATCTTCGAACATCGGGTGCGGCGGCATGACGGCGTCTGGCGCCGTTTCAGCATCCGGGCCATCCCGCTGATCGAGTCCGGCGGGGCGATCCGCGAGTGGGTCGGCGTCCATACCGACGTGACCGAGCAGCGCGAGGCCGAGGCCGTTCTTGAGCGCTCGCGCGAGGAGTTGGAACGGCTGGTTCAGGAGCGCACCGCCCAGCTGGTGCAGGCGCAGAAGATGGAGGTCGTCGGTCAGCTCAGCGGCGGCATGGCGCACGACTTCAACAACCTTCTGCAGGGAGTCGGCGGCTGTCTCGCCGTGCTGGACCGGTATGTTCCGGACGGTCCGCCGCGCCGCCTCTTCACCGCCGCGGAGGAGGCCATCTCGCGCGGTGCCCAGCTGACGCATTCGCTGCTTGCCTTTGCCCGGCGCCAGATGCTCACGCCGAAGCCGACACGGCTGCTTTCCCTCGTGGAGGGCATGCAGCCGTTGCTCGAACGCACGCTGGGCGGCCTGATCCACTTCGACATCGACGTGCCGGCGGACACGGCCCCGGCGATGGTCGATCCGGCACAGCTGGAATCGGCGATCCTCAATCTGGCGATCAATGCCAGGGACGCGATGCCCCAGGGCGGGGTTCTGACGCTGCGCACCGAGAATGTGGCCATCCGGCGGCAGGGCGAACCCGGACGCCCGGCGGATCTGGCTCCCGGCGATTATGTGGCGATCACCCTTGCCGATACCGGAACAGGCATGGACGGGCCGACCCTGGCCAGGGCCTTCGAACCCTTCTTCACCACCAAGGACATCGGCAGGGGGTCGGGGCTCGGGCTGTCGATGGTCTATGGAATGGCTGCCCAGTCCGGCGGCGGGGTGACGATGGCAAGCAAGGCCGGCACCGGCACCACCGTAACCATCTTCATCCCACGCGCCTGGGAGGCCGAAGCGGTGGCAGCGGCGCCCTCACCCGCTCCGATGCCGGCAACCCGCAAGGTCGTGCTGCTGGCCGACGACGACCATCTGGTCCGAACCGGCGCCTCGGCCGTTCTGGAAATGCTCGGCTACAATGTGCTTGCCGCCGCGAGCGGGGTGGAGGCGCTGCAGGTGTTTCAGGACGCCGAGGCGGTCGACGTCCTGATCACCGACTATGCCATGCCCGGAATGAGCGGCGTCGCCCTGATCCAGGAGACACGGCGCCTCGCACCGGAACTGCCTGTCCTGCTCATCACCGGATATGCCGACAAGCCGGATGGGATCGAACACTGCGCGGTTCTGCACAAGCCTTTCAGGCCGCAGGCTCTCGCCGACCAGCTCTCCATCCTTTTGCGAGCGGGGTGACGGCTCGGGCGGCCGAACGGAACCACCGCCCCCTGCAACGCTTGCCCCCTGCCCTGTTGTATCGGGGCAACGTGCCATCCTGGCGCGCAACGCCGATGCATTGGGGGAGTGGTTCATGAGCGAACTCCGTGAAGGCCGCGGGTTCGGCAAGCGGATGCTGGACAGCGTCGGCGAGCCGGCGATCAAGCAGTTCGTGCATGAAGCGGTGAACGAGGCGATGCGACGGGATAGCGCTTTGCGCCAGCTGGACACCGAACGGGTGTTCGTGACGCTGCACGATGCTTCCATCGCGGCGACGGTGGAGGGGGAGCCGACCGCGATCTTCCCGCTCCTGGGATCTTCGCGGCTGGCCGAGACCATCGACCGCTTCGACAATGTCCGCACCATCGCGCATGGCCATGCCCATCACGGGACCTATCGGGGACGACGCTGCGCGGAACGCCCGTCTACAACGTGGTCCAGACCATCGCGAAGGACACCGGCCGGCCTTATGCACAGATCGAGATTTGCACTGGACTTGCTCCCTCGCCTCCCTTCGGGGAAGCAAGGCCGGGATCGGGGGGCCGGCGCCGTCGAACCGGCGTGCGCAGCGCCTCCCCCCTCCCCCATCATGCCCTCCGCCCGAGGCGGTGAGGGCGGGCGTCAGCCCATAATGTTTTCGTCAAGCACGCGGCGCGGCATGTCGACACGCTGTTCGCGGTCCTGCTTCGGCGGCTTCGTAACGCTGAAGCCGATGCCCGACAGCAGGAGGACGCCAAGCGAGGCGACCGTGACGATGTTGCAAAGCATGGTGACCAACCCTTTCCCTAACCTCTTGCAGCCACCCGACCGGGGTGGCCGGACTCTTGTTCTGCGGACTCCTGCGCAATGGACGCGGGCGACCCGTCCTTTCTTCCGTCAGCTTCGCCGAGATGAAGGAAAATTAATCGTCCGCCTTGCGAACTGCCTTTATTCCCAACATCTTGCCGGCATGGACTGTGCGGAGCGGTGAGATAGTCCCGCACCTGCGAGCTGGCAATGGACGGGCCGCGGAAATCGGCGCAGCTCTGGTTAACAAAATTGTCATGACAGAGCGCAGGACTGGGTTTTCCGGAGGTGGCGACGGCGGTCGGGAAGAGTGTTCAGACGGCGACGGTCCGGCCGGCGACGATGTGGTTCATGATGCAGGTCATCACCGGCTCGCCCCGCTGGTTCAGCGTGGTGTAGGCCAGCCGAACCGTTCCGCGGTCGCCGCGCCGCGACGGGATCGTCTCCACCACCTCCACCCGGACGCGGATGGTGTCGCCGGGGCGCACCGGGCGCAGCCAGCGCAGTTCATCCATGCCGGACCCGCCCAGGCTGGTGCCGGTGATGATGCCGGTGTCGCGGACCAGGCGGAAGGTCAGCGACAGGGTGTGGAATCCGCTGGCGATCAGCCCTTGGAACGGCCCGTCGGCCGCGGCCACCGCATCGATGTGGAAGGGCTGCGGGTCGAAACGCAGGGCGAAATCCATGATCTGGCTGTCGGTGAGGGTCGCCCCTTCCGATTCGATCACGTCGCCGATGCGGAAATCCTCGAAATGGCGGCCGGGCATCGTCTCGTCTCTCCCTTTGTCGTTGGTTTGGCTGGTCTTTGCCGGTTTCCGGGCATGACGGAAGACAGTAGACCGGAGAAGCAATCCGGCAAAGGTCCCGATTCCGGCTGCCGGGGCATAGATCGTCCGACGTAAACCTTTGGCGTAATTCGCATTCCGGTCGTGATCGGGCATGGTCCCGGTCGGATCCCAGACAATCGACGGACGGATGTCACCGCACCCCCCGCAAAGCTCCTCCCACAGCCCCTCCGCGCCATCGCCCTTCCGTTGCGTCGTGTTCTCGGTTGCCGGCCAAGCGCTGGCGCTGCCGGTCGAGGCCGTGCGGCGCTTTCTGCCATTGCCGCGGCTCGACCGCCTGCCGACCGCGCCGCAGCCGGTCGAGGGGGTGTTCCGCTATCATGGGGAGGTGGTGCCGGTTTTGCGCCTGGGCGTCCTGCTGGATCTTGCATCAGGCAAGTCAGCAGGCGGGGCGGCGGGCGGCGGACAGGCGGAGCTGTACGCGCCGCTGATCCTGATCACCTGGCAGGGTCGTCCGACAGCCCTGCTGGTCGATCAGGTCCATGGCGATGTGGCAGTGGAGGCGGATGAGCGGTTGGCCTCCGACCCGTCGCTGTCCTTCAACGGCTGTGCCGCTGGTGCCTTCCCGGACCGGCTGACCGGCCGCGCCGGCACCGTGACGCTGCTCGCCCCCGACCGGCTGCTGAACGAGGCGGAGGGCCGGCTGCTCGACGCCTTCCGCGCGGCGGAGGACCGGCGGCTGGCCCGTTGGGGGGGGGCGGCATGACTCCCGCCGCCACCGCAGCCGCAGCCATCGAGGCGATCCGCCGCGACCCGCATTTCCCGCGCCTGAAGGCAATGGTGATCGATGCCACCGGGCTCGCCTATTATGCCGACAAGGATGCAGCCTTCGCCGAACGGATCAACCGCCGCCTGCCCTTCGGCCGGATCACGACCGTTGCCGGCTATCTGGCGGCGCTGGAGGCGCAGGGACCGGGCGGGCCGGAGTATCAGGGGCTGATCAACGAGCTGGCGGTGGGGGAGACCTTCTTCTTCCGCTACATCGAGCAGTTCGACGCGCTGCGGGCCGTTGCCATTCCAGAGTGCATCCGCCGCAACCAGACGACGCGGTTGCTGCGGATCTGGAGTGCCGGCTGTTCCATCGGCCCGGAAGCCTACACGATGGAAATCCTGCTGAGGCAGCATTTCGCCAACCAACTGGACGGCTGGCAGGTCCATATCGTCGGAACCGACATCAACGGCGCCTTCCTGGAACAGGCCCGCCGCGGCACCTATGGCGACTGGGCGGTGCGCGGCCTGACGCCGGAAACGCTGGAGGCCTGCTTCGACCGCCAGGACAAGCTGTGGTCGGTGAAGCCGAGATACCGGCAATGGACCAGCTTCATGCCGTTCAATCTGGTGGAAGGCGCGATCCCGTCCTATCCGCACGGCATCGGGCATTTCGACATCATCCTGTGCCGCAACGTCATGATCTATTTCGACGAGGCGACGCGGCACCGGCTGCTGGGAAACCTGCACGACGCCCTGGCCGACGGCGGCTGGCTGGTGGTCGGCCATGCCGAGGCCGGGCCGCAGATGAACGACCTGTTCATCCCGGTCTCGGTCCCCGGCGCCACGCTCTACCGCAAGCAGGGCGACCGGGCCGGCCTGGCGCCGGCCGCCGCGCCGAGCCCAGTCACGGCGGCACCGGCACCGATGCCGGCCATCAAGCCGCGGCGCACGGCAGCGGCCAAGCCCGCGTCGAAAGCCCCATCCAATGTCGCGTCCAGGGCGGCAGTCCCGCCGACGGCTCCCACCCCGCCGGATCAGGCGGAGACCAACGAGCGCTCCTCCCTGCTGGAGGCCTGTCTGGCACGGGTGGAGGCCAACCGGATGGACCCCGCCGCCCATTACCAGTTGGGGCTGGTGGAGGAGGAACTGGGCGTCGGCGATCCGGTCGCGGCCTTCAAGCGGGCGCTGTATCTCGACCCGCGCTTCGTGCTGGCCGACTATCATCTGGCACTGGCCTATTGGCGCCGCGGCCGGCTGGTCTCGGCGCAGCGCCATTTCCGCAACGCCCGCGAAGCGCTGGAAAGCCTTGCCGACGACAGAGCGGTGACAGAGGGCGGCGGCCTGACCGTGCAGGAGCTGCGCGGAATGCTCGACCTCTGGCTGACCGGTGAGGAGGGCTGATGGACGGGGATGCTTCCCAAGGACGGGCTGCAGACAGCGCGATCGACTGGCAGGAGGTGCGCGGAAGGCTGGCGCGCCGCAATGCCGTCCTGGCGCAGAGCTTCGCCGGCCGCGGCCCCTGGGCCGACGCCCTGCTGGACCGCCGCGCCGAGGAACTCGCCGAACCGCCGCCCGCCTTCGACAGGGAAAGCGCCGGCATTCCCATGCTGGTCGCGCGCGGAGCCGAGACGCTGTATGGGCTGGAGCTGCGCCATCTCGGCCAGATCGTCCCGATGCCGCGGCTGGCCCGCGTGCCGGGCGCGCCGCACGCCGTGTTGGGGGTGATCGCCATCGCCGGCCGGGTGATGCGGCTGTTCGACATCGACCGCCTGTGCGGAAGCGGTCCGGGCGCCGGGGCCGAGGCGGAACAGTCCGGCTATGCCGTGGTCCTGCGCACCGGCGGCCGCCCGGCGGCCCTGCGGCTGAGGGAGGTGGAGCGGGTGGCCGACATCGTCCCGCCGCGCACCCCCGCCCCGGCGGAGGCCGGGCCGCTGGTCCGGGCGATCGCCGGGGACCGCATGGCGATCCTCGACATGGCGGCTCTGCTCGACGCCGTGAAGACCTGAACCCTGCCGTCAAGACCGATCCACCTGCATTTGAGCCGTCCGGGGCTGGAGTCCGAGAATGAACATCAAAGTCGCGCACAAGCTGGTCCTGGGGTTCGGCGTGGTCTGCGTCCTGACCGCGCTGCTGGCGCTGTACCAGATGGCGCGGTTTTCCGACGCGCTGACCGTCATCATGGCGGTGTCCAGCTACGACACCGAAGCCGCCAATCTGGTGACGGACGTCGGCAACCTGCAGGCAGAGCTGCGCAGCACGCGCGAGACCGCGCTGAACGCCGTCACCGTGGCCAATGCCGAAGGGAGGGTCCTGGACATCCCGAACATCATGTTGCCGCTGCACCGGCAGTATGACGAGGTCGGAGCGAAGCTGCGCGACAGGCTGGGCCGGCTGCGCGCGCTGGTGGCGGAACGCTCCGCCTACAGCGTGACCGACAACCGGCGCAAGGGCTGGGTGGAACTGGACACCGCGGTCACGGAGATGAGCCGCGCCATCACCATGGTGGGTGAGGAGGCGCGGACCATCTACACCATGCTGGAGCGCAACCAGGTGCCCGAGGCGCTGCAGCGCCGCCAGCGGGTGGACGAGCTGCGCAAGAACATGGAGGCGCGCATCGCCGCCGCCCAGACGGCCATAGAAGATCTGACGGAGACCGGCCGAGGCGACATCCAGGCGATCTACAATTCGGCCATCCAGTCCTCGATCGTCGCCCTGGTCGTCGTCTTCCTGATCGCGGTGGGCGTGGCCTATCTGATCGGCAGCTCCATCACGCGCCGGCTCGGCCGCGCCATCGATTTCGTCACCAAGGTCGGCCATGGCGACCTGACGCAGGAGATCGCCATCCCCGGCAAGGACGAGCTGGCCATTCTGGGCCAGCACCTGAACGAGATGGCCGGCCGGCTGAAATCGATGGCCCGCACCACCCGCGAGACCGCCGAGAGCGTCCACGCGGCCACCGCCCAGATCCGCGCTTCGACCCAGCAGCAGTCGGCCAGCGTCGCCGAACAGCTGGCGGCGGTGGAGCAGACCACGGCCACCCTGTCGGAGATCACCGAATCCGGCGCCCAGATCAACCGCCGCGCCCAGGACGTCGCCCACGGCGCCCAGACGGTGGCGACCTCCAGCCAGTCCGGCATGAAGGCGGTCGACGACACCATCCAGGCGATGGACGCCATCCGCGAGCAGGCCGAAGCGGTGGCCGAGAACATCGTCATGCTCTCGGAACGCACCCAGGCGATCGGCGAGATCATCGTGACGGTGAACGACATCGCCGAGCGCTGCCACCTGCTGGCGCTGAACGCCGCCATCGAGGCGGCGGCGGCCGGCGAGCATGGCCGCACCTTCTCCATCGTCGCCGGCGAGATCAAGAGCCTGGCCGACCAGTCGAAGGAGGCGACCGCGCAGGTCCGCTCCAACCTGTCGGAGATCCAGCACGGCATCAACGCCTCGGTCATGCTGACGGAGGAGGCGGTCAAGCGCGTCGCCGCCGGGAAGCGCCAGACCGATGCCACCCAGTCCACCATCCGCACCATGGCCGAGAACATTCAGGAGAGCGTGCTGGCCTTCCAGCAGATCGTCGCCGGCACCAACCAGCAGCAGATCGGCCTGGAGCAGGTGATCCAGGCGCTGCAGAACATCCGCGAGGCGAGCAGCCAGACCGCCGCCGGCACCCGCCAGCTGGAAGGTGCCGCCGCCAACCTGAACAACCTCGGCCAGGGTCTGGTCGAGGCGGTGCGGAACTACCGGGTGTGACGATGCGCCGCCAGCAAGCAAGCTCCCGGCGCCGGAGCGCCTGATGGACATCCGCCAGCGCCTGCTCGCCGCGTTCGAGCTTGAGCACAAGGATCACCTCGCGGTGATCCGCGCCGGGCTGCGCGAAGCCGAGGCGACGGGGGAGGCGCCGGATCTCGTCGACATCCACCGGCGCGCCCACAGCCTGAAGGGCGCCGCCCGTGCCGTCGACCTGCCGGAGGTGGAGGCGATCTCCCACCGATTGGAAGCCGCCTTCATCGCGGTGCAGAAGGGCGAAGCGGTGCTGGACGCCGGCGCCATCGCCGTGGTGCGCCGGGCGCTCGACGCCATCGAGGATCTGGTCGCCTGGTCGCTCCAGGGCGGCGAGGAGGTGGAGATCGCCGGCGTGCTGGCCGATCTCGACAGGCTGGCCGGCGGCCGGAACGGCCACGCACCGCCGCCCGGCCGGACCATTGCGGCACCGCCCTCCCCGGCACGGGCGGAGCGCCGGGCGCCACGGCCGCGCGCCGAGGCGGTCGATGCCGAGTCCGCGGCGCTGGTCAGCATCGCAGCGCAAGGGCTGGAGCGGCTGTCGGAGACCGCGTCGGCCCTGCTGCCGGAGGTGGAGGCACAGGCCGGGCTCGGCGAGGAATTGCGGGCGATGCGAAGGGAATGGCGGGCGCTTGACCGGGCGTGGCGCCATCTGCGGGTGCAGATCGGGCGTGGTGTCCAGGGTGACGCCGGTGCCGACGCGCTGGACGGCCGCGGCACCCTGCCGGCGCTGCTGGCCTTCGAACGGCGCTTCCGCGCGCTGGGCGGGGCGCTGGATTCGGCGCACCGCAGCCATGACCGGCTGCTGTGGTCGATGCGGCGCTGGGGCGGCGGCTTCCAGCAGGACATGCGGCGCCTGCGCATGCTGCCGGCGGAGAACCAGCTGGGCGGGTTGGGCCGCATGGTGCGTGACATCAGCCGGACCGAAGGCAAGGAGGTCGAGGTCGATGTCCGCGGGCTGGAGGTGGAGGCCGACCGCGCCGTCCTGCAACGGCTGAAGGACCCGATCCTTCACATCGCCCGCAACGCCGTCAGCCACGGCATCGAGACGCCGGCGGAACGGCTGGCGCTGGGCAAGCGGCCGGCGGCGCGGGTCACCATCGCCGCGTCGGTGGAGGGTGCGCGCCTGCGCCTGCGCATCGAGGATGACGGGCGCGGGCTGGACCGCGGCGCGATCCTGCGCAAGGCGGCGGAGCGCGGGCTGATCGACGCCGACGAGCTGTCGTCAGGCGAGGAGATGCCGCTGGAACGGCTGACCGAGTTCCTGTTCCATCCCGGCTTTTCCACCGCCGCCCGCACCACCGAGCTGGCCGGGCGCGGCATGGGGCTGGCCATCGCCCGGCGCGAGGTGGAGCGGCTGCAGGGCAACCTGACCATCGCCGAGCGGCCGGACGGCGGCACCGCCGTCACCATCGAGGTGCCGCTCAGCCTGTTGAGCCAGCGGCTGGTCTTCGTCGCCGTGCAGGACCAGATCCTGGCGATCCCCTCGGCCGACGTGGTCCGGCTGCGCACCAGCAGCGCGGACACCCTGTTCTCCGGCGTCGGCATTCCGATGATCCGCATCGGCGAGGAGGAAATCCCCGTCACCTCGTTGGCGGCGCTGCTGGGCATGGAGGCGCCGGTGGTGCCGAGCGCCGAACGGTCACTGTCGCTGGTGGTGGTGCGGGCGGCGGACCGGCGGCTGGCGCTGGCGGTCGACCGCTTCGTCGCCACGCGCGAGACGGTGGTGACCGCGGCGGATGAGATCGGGCTCGATTCCGGCCGCTATCTCGGCACCGCGCTGATGGACGATGGCGGGCCGGCACTCGTGCTGAACATTCCCGGCCTGATGCCGCTGCCCGGAAGCGTCCTGCCCGCCCCGGCCCGCCCCGCGGAGGAGGCCGCCCCTGCCAGCGCGCATATCCTGGTCGTCGATGACAGCATCACCACCCGGACGCTGGAAAAGAGCATCCTCGAAGCCCATGGTTATCGGGTGACGTTGTGCGTGGACGGGCGCGAGGCCCTGGAACGCCTGTCGGAAGGGATGGAGGTTGGCCTGATCATCAGCGACGTCGAGATGCCGCGCATGGACGGCTTCGCCCTGCTGCAGGCGGTGAAGGCGGACAGGCGGCTGGCTGAGATCCCGGTGATCCTCGTCACCTCGCGCGCCAGCGACGAGGACCGCGAACGAGGCCTGCGGCTGGGCGCCGACGCCTACATCGTCAAGACGCGCTTCGACCAGAACGAGCTTCTGGCCGGCATCCGGCGGCTGCTGTGAGCGCGCCGGAGAAAGCGGGTTCCCGACGCATCCGCGTGCTGGTGGTCGAGGACAGCCCCGTCATCCAGCAGCTCCTCGGCCACGTCATCGGCGCCGACCCGCGGCTGGAGGTGGCGGGCATCGCGTCCAGCGGCGAGCAGGCGCTGCGCATGATCGAGCGGGCGGCCCCCGACGTGGTGTCGCTCGACATCCGCCTGCCGGGCATCGACGGATTCGAGGTGACCAGCCGCATCATGCGCCAGAACCCGCTGCCCATCGTGGTGGTGGCGTCCGACGTGCGCGACCTCGACATTCCGATGCGGGCGCTGCAGGCCGGAGCGCTGGCGGTGGTGGAGAAGCCGGGCAGCGTGGCGCGCGCCGACTACCAGACGGTGGCGCACCATCTCTGCACCCAACTGGTCATCATGAGCCAGGTGAAGGTGATCCGCCACCGCATCACCGCCCGTCCCGCGCGGCCGACCGGCGGCATGGTGCCGGAAACCGCCGCGCCCGACGCGGCCGACGCGCGGCTGCCGGATGCGGCGGTGACGGCCGACGGGCGTCTGCGGCGGTTCCGTGCTGTCGGGCTGGTGGCGTCCACCGGCGGGCCGGCGGCCCTGGCACGGGTCCTGAAGGACCTGCCGCCGGGCTTCGCCATGCCCGTCTTCGTGGTCCAGCACATGGGCGCGCCCTTCATGGCCGGCTTCGCCAACTGGCTGGGCACCGTCTCCCCCCTGCCGGTGCGGCTGGGCGAAGCGGGGCTGGTGCCGCGGCCCGGCATCGTCTATGTGGCGCCCGGCGACCGCCATATGCGGGTGGAGAACGGCGTCATCCGCCTGTCCGACGACCCGCTGGTCTGCGGCCAGCGCCCGTCCGGCGAGGAACTGTTCCGGTCGATGGCACGCGCCTATGGCGCGGCCGGAATCGGCGTGCTGCTGACCGGAATGGGCGAGGACGGCGCGCGGGGATTGGTGGACATGCAAAAGGTCGGCGCATACACCATTGCCGAACACGCCTCGACGGCGGTCATCCACAGCATGCCGGGCACCGCGGTGCGGTTGGGCGGTGCGGTGGAGGAACTGCCTCTCGACCGGGTGGCCGGACGGCTGCTGCAACTGACCTCCGACGATAAGATGGCGTCATGAACGGACTCCGCACCTTGGTTGTCATGGGTTCCCAGACGCAGGGGCTTCTGCTGAAGCTGCTGCTGGAGGAACGCGGCGTGGAGACCGTCTGCGTCGAAGGCATCGAACCGGCCCTGGCCGCGATCGCCGGCACTGCCCAGGATCTGCTGATCGTCGAGGGCGAGCTTGCCGGCCCGACCGGTCTGGCGGAACTGCGGGCGCGCAGCGATGCCGCCGTGCTCGTGCTCGGCCGCGGCGCCGGCGAGCATGACCCGTCCGATCCCAAAGCGGTGGTGGAGAACGCCTGCGCCCTGCTGGACCGGCGCAGCGCACCGCCGACCGAGCCGGAGATCTTCCGCCGCGCCCACATCCTGATCGTCGACGACAGCGCCACCTACCGCGAATTCCTGCGCGCAGAACTGGAGCATGAAGGCTGTACCGTCACCGCCGCCCGCAATGCCGACGAGGCGGTGGCGGCGCTGGCCGGCGGCGGGCTGGACTGCGTCATCCTGGACCTGGTGATGCCGGGAACCAGCGGCACCCAACTGTGCGAACGATTCGACAGGTTCCGGCGTCAGCGCGGTCTGTTCTTCCAGATCGTGATCCTGACCAGCCAGGACGACGAAGAGCAACTGATGATCAGCCTGAATGCCGGCGCAGATGATTTCGTTGGAAAGGCACAGGAGATGAACGTCCTGAAGGTCCGCCTGATGGCTCTTCTGCGTCGGAAATACTTCGTAGAGGACCATCTTATGCGGCTGCCGCGGCCTTAACCTTCCGCATAGGAGGGAGTAGAGCCATCGTGTGATTTCACAAGTCCGATCGTCCGTTTATTCTCTGCCGGCTGTTTGAAACCGTCCGACGATCGAGCCGGTGCCCATGGCGATCAGCCTCCAGCCCTTCCACGGGACCTCGATCCCCAAAGATACCGACGCGAAAGACACCGACGCGATGCCCCGATCCTCGGCCAGCCCCATGTCACCGACCGATCAGCGTTACCGGGAGTGTCTGGACAACGCACGGCGCGTCTGCGCTGCCGGAACGGTCCCCACCATGCTGGTGATCGGCGGGCCGGAGATGGCCGCCGTCCGCTGCAACGAGCCGCTGGCCGCCCTGCTGAACCGCCCGCGCGCAGCATCCCACGACGAGAGCGGCCCCAGCCTGCTGCCCGGCGGCTGGACGGCGGTGGCCGAGGCGCTGCGCCCGCTCTATGTGGACGAAGGGGATGCGACGGCGGACGACCGGCCGGAGTCGTCACTGTTGAGCCTGCCGACCGACCCGCCGCTGAGCCTGCGCGCCGCGCCGCTTCTGGTCAACGGGCATGTGGTGGGGGTTCTGGCCTCGGCGACGCTGGACGGCGCCATCGCGCAGATGGCCGAGACCATGCGGGCGGAGGTGGCGCGCACCACCGCGGCGCGCTCCCGNTGACCTGCGCCAGCCCTTCCAGGCGATGCGGCTGTTCCTGGACGCCCTGACCAGCCAGGTGGACGGCAATGCGAGGGCGACCCGCACCGCCGGGATGCTGGCCAACGCCATGACGGCGGGCGAGCAACTGCTGAATGCCCTGCTGGACATCTCCACGCTCGACGCCGGGACGGTGGAACCCGATCTGCAGCCGGTATCGCTCGACGCGATGCTGCAGTCACTGGCCGAGGAATTCCGTCCCCAGGCTGAGGAGAAGGGCCTGCGCCTGCGCGTCCATGTGCCGGACGAGGCGGGCGGAGCGGTCACCCGCAGCGACCCGATCCTTCTGGGCCGCATCGTCCGCAACCTGCTGGCCAACGCCATCCGCTACACCCAGCGCGGCGGCATCCTGCTGGGCCTGCGCAAGCGTGACGGGCAGTGGCGGATCGAGGTGTGGGACACCGGCTTCGGCATCCCGCAGGACAAGCTGGACGTCATCTTCGACGAGTTCCACCAGCTGACCAACCCCAGCCGGGATCCCACGCGCGGCCTGGGCCTGGGCCTTGCCATCGTGCGGCGGCTGTCGGTGCTGCTGCAGGCACCCATCGATGTGCAGTCGCGGTCGGGGCGTGGGTCGGTCTTCGCCGTCACCGTGAACCGGCTGGAGGGCGAGGCGCCGGCCGACACCCCGACGGTCGGCGTTCACGCCGACGGCGGCCCGTCGGGGGTGCCGCTGGACGGCATGCGCATCCTGGTGGTGGACGACGACAGCATGGTGCTGTCCGGCCTGCTGCTGACGCTGGAAAGCTGGGGCTGCGCCTTCGTCTCCGCATCGAACATGCGCGAGGTCTTCGCCGCGGTCGATGGGCTGGAAGGACCGCCAGACGCCATCCTGACCGACCTGCGCCTGCCGGGGAAGGTGTCCGGCTTCGACGTGATCGACCGCGTGCGCAAGCTGTTCATGGCCGACATTCCGGCCGTGGTGCTGACCGGCGAGACGGCGCCCGAATCCCTGCTGGAAGGCCAGCGCCGCGGCTGTGCCTTCCTGCACAAGCCGTTGCACCCCGGCGACCTGCGCCGGGTGCTGGAGGAGGTGCGGCGGGACGGGAAGGCGGCCTGTTATACCGGCTCACGCCTGAACTGACTCTCGGGCCGCAGGGGATTCCGGTTCCCNAGAGTCAGTTCAAGCGTGAGCCGGTATGACCCGCTGGCCTGGGTTCTAAACATGGGAAGCGGGAACGGTTGGGTTTGTCTGGTCGGGGATGATCGGGAGACCAGCTCGGGACCGGGCGGCTTCGACGCCCCGTCGCTGGTGCAGGTGCTGGAACGAGCGTCGGCTGTTGCCGTCTATTCGGGTGCGGCCGATGCGAAGTTCTACACCACCTTCGCGGCGGCGGCTGTCCTGGGTGGACGGGTTGTCGTTATCGAGACGCAGTTTGCCCAGCACGTGGCATGGCTCGCCTTTGTTCGTGCGCATGCACCGTATGCAAACCTTCTCGACATCTGCCCGCCCGGCGGAACGGCGTGACGATGAAAAGCCGTGGGCTATTTCCGGGACCGGCTGATGGCGCTGCTGCGACCCGCACGGCGACCTACCGGCGCTGGGATATCAGGCCAGCGGTGGGCCGTCTGATGGAACGCGCGTACGCGCGTTGGAAGCACTGATGGATAGCATTGAATCATGGATCGAACCGCCGCCGCCGCCCCTGTCGATCCGCGAACAGGATGAACGGCTACGCGCCGGCATCGAGTCCGCCGCTCCCCCGCCGGAACCACCGCGCGTCGAAATTGTTCCGGGGGACTTGCCCATCACGATTTCCGATGCGGAAGACGCGCTGCTCGCCAGCGGCATCGAGCTGTTTCAAAGCGGCGGGCGGCTGGTGCGGCCCGGCGTCTGCCCTGTGGCTGTAACCGGCGGTGAAGTGACTGGCCTGCGGCTGGTGGAAGTCGGCGTGCCGAACCTCGTGGAGTTGATGACCAAGGCGGCGACCTGGGAGAAGATCGACGGTCGGTCGGGGGAGTGGGTGCGGACCAACTGTCCGCGTGCCGTGGCGGAGGGCTATGCCGCCCGTGTCGGGCAATGGAAGCTGAGGGTGCTGACCGGGCTTATCGAAGCGCCGACGCTCCGCCCCGATGGCAGCCTGTTGGACAAGGCGGGCTACGACCCCGCCACCGGTCTTTTGCTCCGCCCCAGTTGCAATGTGCCCCGCATCAAGGCGCGACCGACCCGCGACGATGCGCTGACGGCCCTGGCGCTGCTGACCGATCTGGTAGCCGATTTCCCGTTTCTGGATCGCGGGGCGCCCGACCACTGGCCGGATCGGTCGGTGGCGCTGTCGGCCATTCTGACGGCACTGGTGCGGCGTTCTCTGCCAACCGCACCGCTGCATGGGTTTTCCGCCCCGGTAGCCGGTAGCGGCAAGTCCATGCTGGTGGACATCGTGAGCCTGATCGCCACCGGCCGGCGGGCCGCGGTGATTTCTCAGGGCAAGACCGAAGAGGAATTCGGGAAGCGGCTTGCCGGGATGATCCTGGCCGGCGACGCTCTGGTGTCGGTGGACAACTGTGACATTCCGCTGGGTGGCGACCTGCTCTGTCAGACGCTGACACAGCCGACGCTGAAGCTGCGCCCGCTGGGCGGTTCGGTCATGGTCGATGCGCCCAGCAATGCGGCGCTGTTTGCGACGGGGAACAACCTGACCCTGCGCGGCGACATGACCCGGCGTGCGCTGGTGGCTCGCCTCGACCCGCAGTGCGAGCGGCCGGAACTGCGCAAAGGGTTCAGGCACGATCCGCTGGCGCTGATAACCGCATCACGGGGGAAGTACATCGCGGCGGCGCTGACGGTGCTGCGCGCCTTCCATGTGGCCGGGCGGCCGGTCCGGCTGGACCCGCTGGGCAGCTTCACCGACTGGTCGGACTTCGTGCGCTCCGCGCTGGTGTGGTTGGGAGAGGCGGACCCATGCCAGACGATGGACGATACCCGCGCGGCAGACCCCACGCTTGATGCTCTATCGGCTGTTCTGGCGACGTGGCGGAAGGTGATCGGGCTGGATCGCGTCACCGTTTCGGAGGTGATCCGGCAGGCGACCGCGCCTCAATCCGGCGGGCTGTTCCAATCCAACCCCGACCTGCCGGAGTTCCGCGAAGCGCTGCTGACGGTGGCCGGCGATGGCGGTGCGATCAACGGCCGGCGGCTTGGTAAGTGGTTGGGGCGCAACAAAGATCGGATCGTGGACGGCATGCGGATCGTGCAAGATTCCAAGCTGGATGGAAACGTTATGTGGCGGCTGAAGACGGGCGATCCGTAGCAGCGCGAGCTATAGAGAAGTGGGTTTAGTGGGTTTAGTTCTACTGTGTCATAAAGTG
>NZ_CP015285.1:3145000-3181617 GCF_001639105.2 Azospirillum humicireducens | reverse complement strand
TTCACGAAGGAACGGATGCGGCTGATGCGGGCACGGTTGACTTCCGTGCGACGCTCGGTCTGACGAATGCGCTTTTCAGCGGACTTATGATTGGCCATGGAAACCCTACTCCGAACGACACGGCTGTCGTGATGCGAGCGCGCCTTATACGCGGCAGCGCACCCCGAGTCAAGGCGTGGACGCCCGATGATTTTGACTAATCGTACTTGGACGACATCTTGATGGGATCTGGTCCATCCCCCGCAAGATGCAGGGGATGGCCCAGGCGGCAGAGTCGAAGGTCGGTCGACGACTCAGCGGTTCTTCCAGCCGGCCTGACGCTTCTCGGCGAAGGCGGCCATGCCTTCCTTCTGGTCTTCGGTGGCGAAGGTCGAATGGAAAAGCCGGCGTTCGAAGCGGATGCCCTCGGCCAGGGTCGATTCATAGGCGACGTTGACCGCCTCCTTGGCCATGGCGATGACCGGCTGCGACAGCGAGGCGATCTTGGTGGCGACCTTCACCGCCTCCTCGACCAGCTCGGCGGCCGGGACGACGCGGGAGACGAGGCCGCAGCGCTCGGCCTCGGCGGCGTCGATCATGCGGCCGGTCAGGACCATCTCCATCGCCTTGGACTTGCCGACGAAGCGGGTCAGGCGCTGGGTGCCGCCGGCGCCGGGGATGGTGCCGATGGTGACCTCGGGCTGGCCGAACTTGGCGGTGTCGGCGGCCAGGATGAAGTCGGCCATCATCGCCAGCTCGCAGCCGCCGCCCAGCGCGAAGCCGGCGACCGCGGCAATGGTCGGCTTGCGGCACTTGGCCAGCCGCTCCCACTTCGCGGTGATGAAGTTGGAGTTGTAGACATCCATATAGGAGAAGCCGGCCATCTCCTTGATGTCGGCCCCGGCGGCGAAGGCGCGCTCCGACCCGGTGACGACGATGGCGCCGATGGCGGAGTCGGCCTCGAAATCGTCCAGGGCCTGGCCCAGCTCGGTCACCAGCTGGTCGCACAGCGCGTTCAGCGCCTTCGGACGGTTGAGCGTGATCAGGCCGACCGGGCCGCGGGTCTCGACGAGGATGGTTTCATACGACATGGCTGCAGCACTCTCCCGATGGGGCGAGCCCGGTTGCTTCCGGGACTCGTGGTTGTTGGAGGTATCCGGTTGCGAATTGGCGCGAGTATGGCGGGTGTTCCCGCCGTCAGCGCGGCGTCAAAGTGAAGCGGACGGCGGTCGCCGCCTTGGATTTGGCCTGTTGGGGGAATTCCAGCCGCAGCTCCTCGCCCTCGCGGACGAAGAGGCGGTCGCCGGCCCGGCGCCAGCCCAGCTGCGGCAGGGTCTGGTCGTAGAAGGCCAGCACCGCCTGGCGCGGCACCTCCCCCGACAGCACCGCCTGGACGATCCGCCCGCCCGGCTTGTCGAAGACCAGCGGTTCCGATTCGGCGGTCGCCAGTCCGGGCATCACCGGAACGTCGGTGAAGCCGGGGACGAACGGCCCGGATTCGGCGACCAACTGGGCGGCGAATGCCGGAGGAATGGGAACAAGGAAGCTCCCCAGGCCCGCGACCGCGGGGCCGGCAAGGAGGAAAGCGGCGGACGCCGCCCGGAGCATGGCCGGTAGAGCCGTCATGCCCCAGCTATATCACCGTTGGCGCGCCGCACAAAAGAAAGTCGAGCGGCCGGACTGTACAATCCGCTGAACGCCCCCCGTCCGGGCGCGGTCGCAATCGCAATCGGGGCAGCCCTCCCCCTCGCGGTCGTAGACGGCGAACTGGTGCTGGAAATAGCCGAGCTCGCCCGACGCCTGCCGGTAGTCGCGCAAGGAGGAACCGCCGGCGGCGATGGCGCGCTCCAGCACCTCGCGCACCGCGGCGGCGAGGCGGTCGACCTCCTCGGCGGACAGGCTGGCCGAACTGCGTGTAGGCAGGATGCCGGACTGGTACAGCGCTTCCGACACATAGATGTTGCCGAGGCCGGCGACGATGCTCTGGTCGAGCAGCGCGGCCTTGATCGGCGTGATCTTGCCTGCCAGCCGACGGGCAAGCTCGGGTCCGGAGAATTCGTTGCCGAGCGGCTCCGGTCCCAGGTTGCGCAGCATCGGGTGGTCGCCCAGCGCGTCGGCCACCGTCAGGTCCATCAGGCCGAAGCGGCGGGCGTCGTTGAAGGTGACGACTGTGCCCATGTCGGTTTCGAACACCACATGGTCGTGCTTGTCGAAGGAAGCGGGGCGTTCCGGCGCGATGATCATGCGGCCGGACATGCCGAGATGCGCGATCAGGACACCGCCGTCGTCCAGATGCATCAGGATGTATTTGGCCCGCCGCCGCACCGACTCGACGCGCCGGCCGGTCAGCCGTTCGCAGAAGCGCGGCGGAAAGGGGGTGCGCAGGTTGGGCCGCCGCTGCTCCACACGGACCAGCCGCCGGCCTTCGAGATGCGGGGCGAGGCCCCGGCACACCGTCTCGACTTCGGGAAGTTCAGGCATCGGCAGAGTGTGGGGTGGGTGCGACGTAAGTCAAAGCCCTCACCGATATTCCTTGAACCGTTCCGTCGCCTGGATCAGCGCGGCGCGGATGCCGGGTTCCATGGCGGAGTGGCCGGCGTCAGGGACGATGCGGTAATCGGCCTCCGGCCAGGCGCGATGCAGCGCGTCGGCGGAAATCACCGGGCAGACGATGTCGTAGCGGCCCTGGACGATCACGCCCGGCAGATGGCGGATGCGCGAAACGTCGCGCAGCAGCTTGTCTTCCGGCGTGAAGCGGTTGGAACGGAAGTAATGCGCCTCGATCCGCGCCAGTCCCAGGGCATGGCGGTCCTCGCCGCTGGCGGCGATCAGGTCGGGCGAGGGCAGCAGGGACGAACAGCTGCCCTCATAGACGCTCCACACCCGCGCCGCGGCCATGCGCACCATCGGGTCGGGCGAATCGAGCCTCTTCCAGTAGGCCTCCAGCAGGTCGCCGCGCTCGTCCTCCGGGATGTGGGCGGCGAAGGCGGCCCAGGCCTCCGGGAAGAGGATGCGCATGGAATAGAGGAACCAGTCGATCTCGCTCTTCCGCATCAGGAAGATGCCGCGCAGGATCAGGCCAAGGCAGCGCTCCGGATGGGTCTCGGCATAGGCGAGCGCCAGAGTCGAGCCCCAGGAACCGCCGAACAGATGCCAGCGCTCGATGCCGAGATGCCGGCGCAGCGTCTCGATGTCCTCGACCAGCCGTTCGGTGGTGTTCTCGCGCGTTTCGCCCAAGGGCGTCGAGCGCCCGGCCCCGCGCTGGTCCATCACGATGATGCGGTAATGGGCGGGATCGAAGAAGCGGCGGTGGGTGGGCGAGGCGCCGGCCCCCGGACCGCCATGCAGGAACATCACCGGCACGCCGCGCGGGTTGCCCGCCTGCTCCCAATAGACCGTGTGGATCCCGTCGACGGCGAGCGTGCCGGTCTGGAACGGGTCGATGGGCGGATAGAAGTCGCTGCGGGGCATGGCCATGCATCCAGTGGTGCGGGCATTGAGTGTAGAGGAGCCACCGGGGCTTGCGCCAGAGCGACGAAGCAGCTGAAACGACAAAGGCCGCCCGGAGGCGGCCTTGCATGTCGAAGCGATGGAGAAGGATGGCGCGCCCGAAGAGATTCGAACTCCTGACCCTCAGATTCGTAGTCTGATGCTCTATCCAGCTGAGCTACGGGCGCCTTATCCACAGTAACGTCTCGCCGTCGAAGTGTTCCCCGGCGTCGAGGCGCGCAACCTACTCAAAACCGTCATCGAAGACAAGAGCTTTTCGCAAAGAAAAACGCGAAGCTTTCTTGCTGATTTCGACGACATCCCAGACGACAAAGGCCACCAGGGAGGTGGCCTGTCCTGTCGAACGGGAAGGATGGCGCGCCCGAAGAGATTCGAACTCCTGACCCTCAGATTCGTAGTCTGATGCTCTATCCAGCTGAGCTACGGGCGCCTTATCCACCGTTTGTCTCGGCGTCGGCGGCAGGCCGTCGGCGTCGAGGCGCGCAACATACTCAAACACCCCCTGCCCCGCAAGCGCTTTTTTCACGAATTTTCACCCGCCCCGCAACGCTCCCCAAACGCCCCTGCGACGGTCGGTCCGGCGCATGCGAATCGCCCCGGATTGCCGGGCGGCGGCGGCTGGGTTATACAGTGCGCTTGCTGTTTTTGGAGAGTCAGTACCGTGGCCGAAGCCCCCTTCAACAAGCATTTCCCGGTGTCCTGGGAAGAGCTCCACCGCAATGCCAAGGCGCTGGCCTGGCGCCTGATCGACCGTGGCCCGTGGAAGGGCATCATCGCGATCACGCGCGGCGGCATGGTTCCTGCGGCGATCATCGCCCGCGAGCTCGAGATCCGCATGATCGACACCGTCTGCGTCTCCAGCTACGACCACCAGCAGCAGCGCAATGCGACGGTGCTGAAGGGCGTCGAGGGCGCCAATGCCGGCGACGGCGAGGGCTGGCTGATCATCGACGACCTGGTCGACACCGGCAAGACGGCGGAAGTCGTGCGCAAGATGCTGCCGAAGGCGCATTTCGCCACCGTCTACGCCAAGCCGGCCGGTCGGCCGCTGGTCGATACCTTCATCACCGAAGTCAGCCAGGACACCTGGATCCACTTCCCCTGGGACATCGAGCTGCAGTTCTCGCAGCCGATCGCCAAGCTGCGCAACAGCTGAGCAGGCCTGTCCACGGCGCGGCCGCCCGCGGCATGCGGGGGCTGCGCCGTGTCCGGTTCATTACATGAAAATTTACCGTTTGCGTCCTAAATGGCGCGCGGCGGAGCGTCAGCGCCCGCCACACGACATCGCCTGACAACATCGCGTGGCGGCCCGCGCATGAGCGACGACATAACAAGCGATTCCCGCCCGGACGAGCTGCACCAGGACGAGTTGCGGCAGAAGATCGACGCGCTGGTGACGCGGCTGCCGGCGAGCCTCGTCTACAGCCTGCTGAGCGAGATCGAGGGCATGGACAACGAGCCGACCGACCGGGTCCAGCTCGTCCGCCAATATGTCATCGAATATCTGAACCGCCAGCGCACCAACCGCGCCCGCCGCCTGTTCACCAACCTGTTCGAAGCCTTCCTGATCGACGACGACGTGCTGTACCACGCCGGCCTGTCCATCCCCGGCATGCTGCAGCGGGTCGATGTCGGCGCCCTGTGGGAGGCGCTGAGCCGCGACGCCTTCCCGCTGCTGGCGGTCGAGGCGCAGGAGACGCTGGACGAGATGGCGCGCGGCGACGTGATCGACCGCATCCTGCGGTCCCCCGTCGCCATGGTGATGAAGGAGCGGATGCGCGCCGCCGCGGTCCGGCATCTGGACGCCGTGCTGGCCAACAAGAAGGCAACAGACGAACTGATGGCCGGCCTGTCGCGCAACCGGCCGCGCCGCACCCGCCTGATGTCGGGATTTCTGGAAAAGACGCCGGCGATCGACATCGGCACGCTGCGGCTGATGCATCTGGTGCTGGCCAATGCCGAAGGGCCGGTCAAGCCGGTCGCCGACCGGTTGGAGGGGTTCCCGGCCTCCTGCAGCGGCGAGGCGGAGGCGAACCGGCTGGCCGACATCCTGCTGGACGCGACGGACTCGCTGCGCGAGCGCTGCGGCGACGATCTGGCGAACCTGCTGCCGCTGTCGGTTCTGACGGTGAAGCGCAATTATCCGGTCGCTGCGCTCTATATCCGGCAGAGCGGCGTCGATCCCGGCCGCGGCGATGCCATGACCGCGGCGTTGACCGGACATTTCGTCGGGGTCACCCGCGCGTTGACCGCGGCGCTGACCGTCATCCTCAAGCTGAACGACCGGGTTCCCGGCTCCGCCATCAGGCCCAGCGCCAAGGAGAAGGCGCGGCTGGAGGCGCTGATGCAGCGTCTCGACCAGCTGGTCCATGCGGCGACCTCCGCCGGGCTGATGGAGGATCGGCGCAGCGAGCCGGCCTTCCGCAACGCCTGGACCCAGGCGGCAAAGATCATCGGCGCTCGGGTGGCCGCGGTGGCGATGGAACGCTCGGCCCAGGCCGCCGCCGCCCGGCGCCAGCCGGTCATCGACCACGCCGACGTGGTGTGGCTCTGCCGGTTGCTGTGGCGCTGGCAGGCGATGTCGCGCGACTTCGGCTTCGAGACCTACGATCTGGTGAAGTGGCGCGAAAACCTGCTGGAGGAACTGCGCGCCAACGTCGAGAAGGCGATGAAGTTCGAGGAGACCGACCCGCTCGACGAGCGGATGGACCATCTTCTGCGCATCAACGCCATCGCCGGCGTGTTCGGCCAGCGCGTCAGCGCCTGGATCCCGACCTTCAGCCACAACATGACCCGCCTGCTGTCGCATCGGCTGGAGCGCGGCGGCGTGCTCGGCGCCGAGGAACAGGGGATCATCGACGACCTCGTCGCGACGGCGCGCACCGAAGTCGGCAAGTCGCGCTACTGGAAGAGCAATGAGCTGATGGACCTGATCGAGCTGTCGGAACGGACACGCTCGGTGGGGTGAGCGGGGCTGCGGCTGACGGTGCCCCCTCCCTAACCCTCCCCCACCCTCGGCCGGCCAAAGGCCGGTCCGATCGTGGGAGAGGGGACTGCCGCTGCATCGCAAATCCCCCTCTACCGCGAAGCGGGGGAGGGAGGGACCCGCGGCGAAGCCGTGGGAGGGAGGGGGCATCTTCAGCCGACTACATCACCCCCGAGGTGCCGCGGGTCGAGCCAGTCCCTCAGCCCGTCGCCCAGCATCGTCAGCCCCATCACGCTGAGCGCGATGGCGACACCGGGAAACACCGCCTGCAGGGGCGCCGTGAACAGATAGGTCTGGGCGTCGCCCAGCATCTTGCCCCAGCTGGGGCTGGGCGGCTGGATGCCGAGGCCGAGATAGCTCAGCGCCGCCTCGTTGACGATGGCGACGGCGAACAGGACGGTGGCCTGGACCACGACGATGCCGGCGATGTTGGGCAGCACATGAACCAGCGTCACCGACAACGGCCCCCGCCCCAGCGCCAGCGCCGCCCCGACGAAGGGCCGCCGCCACACCGCCAGCGCCGCCCCGCGGGTGACGCGGGCCAGCACGGCGGCGTTGAACAGGGCCAGCGCCACCACGACGTTGATCGCCCCCGCTCCCAGCGCCGCGGTCAGCAGGATCGCCGTCAGCACGGCGGGAAAGGCGAAGACCAGATCGCCCAACCGCGCCACCACCTCGTCCCCCCAACGGCCCAGCGCGGCGGCCAGCAGCCCTAGCGGCACCCCGCCCAGCAGCCCGAGCCCGACCGCAGCCGCCCCCACCGTCAGAGAGTTGCGGGCTCCAACCATGATCATCGACAGCACATCGCGCCCGAAATGGTCCGTACCGAGCCAATGAACGGCGCTGGGCGGCTTCAGCCGGGCGAGCACGCGCACCTGCTCCGCCGGGTAGGGCGTCCACAGCAGCGACAACAGAGCCATGGCGACCAGCAGCAGGGTCAGGCCGGCGCCGAGATGGAGGGACAGGGGAAGCCGCCGCCTCACGACGACACCCCTTTCGGTCGCGGGTCGGCCAATGCGCAGGCGATGTCAACCAGGGCGCTCACCGCCACCACGAACAGAGCCAGCAACACGACCACGCCCTGCACGACGATCAGGTCGCGCTGGCCGATGGCCTGATAGAGCAGCCGGCCCAGCCCCGGCAGGGTGAAGACATTCTCCACCACCACCGCACCCGCCACCAGGAAGGAGATCTGCAGCCCCAGCACGGTCGCCACCGGGATCAGCGCGTTGGGCAGGGCGTGGCGCAGCAGGACCGCGGTGCGGCCCACCCCCTTGGCACGGGCGGTGCGGACATGGTCCTCGCCCAGCGTGTCGAGCACGGCGGTGCGGGTGACGCGGGCGAGGATGGCGGCCTCCGGCACCGCCAGAGCGAGGGCCGGCAGCACCAGCGCATGCAGCGCCGGGCCGATGCCGGCGTCCCAGCCGGGAAAGCCGCCGGCCGGGAACCAGTGCAGGGTCAGCGAGAACAGCAGGATCAGCAGGATGGCGATCCAGAAGCTGGGCATCGACACACCCAGCTGAGCAAAGCCCAGCACCGCCCAGTCGCCGCCCCTGCCCCGCCGCGCCGCGGCATAGAGGCCGAGCGGCAGGGCCAGAACCGTGCTGATCGCCAGCGACAGCAGGGCGAGAGGCAGGGTCACCGTCAGCCGTTCCGCCACCAGCTCCGCCACCGGGCGGGCGTAGGTCAGGCTGACACCCAGGTCGCCGCGCGCCAGCCCGCCAGCCCAGTCGAGGTAACGGGTAAGGATCGGCTGGTCGAGACCCATCTGGCTGCGCAACGCCGCCAGCGTGTCGGGCTGGGCATTGACGCCCAGCATCAGCAGCGCCGGGTCGCCGGGAACCAGCTGCAGCACGGTGAAGACCACGATGGTGGCCAGCCAGACGGTGACGATCAGGCTGACCAGCCGTCGCAGCAGGAAAGCGAGCACGCGGGTCTATCCTTACTTGGCCTTACTTGCTCGACGCTATTTCCAGGCCGCACCGGTGATGTCGTTGGCCTGGACCGGACGGTTGACCCACATGCCGGTCAGGCCGGCCTTCTGCACCGTCACCGACGGCAGCATGAAGAGGAAGCCGTTGACCGCATCCTCCGCCAGAATCTTCTGCTGCTCGCCGTAGAGCGCATTGCGCCGGCCCGCGTCCTGACTGCGGTTCAGCTCCTCGTTCAGGGCGTTGAAGCGCTCGCTCTTGTAGTTGAAGTAGTAGTCGGGCCGGGCGTAGATGTCGATGTCCAGCGGCTCGGTGTGGGCGATCATGGTCAGGTCGTAATCCTTGCCCTTGAAAGTCTTTTCCAGCCAGGCCGCCCATTCCACCGGCTCGATCTTCACGCGGATGCCGGCCTCCGCCAGCATGGCGGCGACCAGCTCGCCACCGCGCCGCGCATAGGGCGGCGGCGGCAGGCGCAGCGTGGTGTCGAAGCCGTTCGGATAGCCGGCCTCGGCCAGCAGGGCCTTCGCCTTGGCCGGGTCGTAGGGATACATCCCGGTCAGATCGACATAGCCCTCGCGGTGCGGCGGGAAATGGCTGCCGATGGCGACGCCGTTGCCGTACAGCACACCCTCGATCAGCGTCTTGCGGTCGATGGCATGGGCCATGGCGCGGCGGACGCGGACATCGTCGAAGGGCTTGCGGGCATTGTTGGTCGACAGCAGGGTTTCCCCCTCCGTCGAGCCGACCGTCACCGTGAATTTCGGGTCGTTGCGAAACTCCGGCAGCGCCTCGTAGGTGCTGAACAGGGTGAAGGCGTCGATGTCGCCGGCCTTCAGCGCCGCAACCTGGGCGGCCGGGTCGCTGACGAAACGGAAGGTCACGCGGTCGAGCTTGGGCTTGGCCCCGTCATAGTCGGGGTTGCGGACCAGCACCACCCGGTCGCCGGCGACCCAGCGGTCGAACTTGAAGGGACCGGTGCCGACGGGCTTCTGCTTGTTGGTCGGTGCCGATTCCGGGGCGACGATGGCGGCGTCGCCGCTGGCCATGTGGAACAGGAACAGGCCGTCGGGGCGCGACAGGGTGACGACCACCGTCTGCGGGTCCGGCGTTTCCACCTTGGCGATCGGAGCGAAATAGGCCTTCTGCGCATTCACCGACTCCGCGGCGCGGGCGCGGTCCAGGGTGAACTTCACGTCGGCGGAATCGGCGGCGGTGCCATCGTGGAACCTGGCATTCGGGCGCAGGGTGAAGCGGTAGGTCAGCCCGTCTTCCGAGACGGTCCAGCGCTCCGCCAGGCCGGGGACCAGCTTGCCCTCGCCGTCGACGCGCAGCAGCGGTTCGAACAGGTTGGCGTAGGTGACTTCCTTGATGGCGCCCGCCGCCCCGGCGGTGGGGTCCAGATGCGGTGGCTCCAGCGCCATGCCGACGACGAGGTCGGTGCGCGGCTGGGCCAGGGCCGCCTGGGATGCGGCGGCCAGCGCCAATCCGGCGATGGCGGCCAGGGTGAAGCGTTGGGTGAAGCGCTGCTTGGCGGTCGACATGATGGCAAACTCCCCCGTCTCGTCGTTGGCGACGTTTTCGTTGCCGCGATGATGCGGTGCGGCGCGGGAGAGCGCAAGAGGACCCCACCCGCTTTCCGTTCGGCCCGCGGGTGGGACGCCTGACAAAGGATCAGGCCGCGCCGGGCACGCCCTTGGACGTGGAGTATTCGAAATGCAGGGCCTCGCCCGGATAGACAAGCGGACGGATCGAATGGGCGGCCTGGGCCGCTTCGGCGAAGCCGCAGAGGATCAGCTTCAGCTTGCCCGGATATGTGGCGATGTCGCCGATGGCGAAGACGCCCGGCACGTTGGTGGCGCAGCCGGGCTGGGCCACCGCGATGTGGCTGCGCTCCAGATCCAGGCCCCAGTCGGCAATGGGGCCGAGATTCATCGACAGGCCGAAGAAGGCGAGCAGCGCATCGGCCGGCAGCGCCTTTTCCTCGCCGTCCAGCGTGGCGACGCGCACGGCGGTCAGCTGGCCGTCCGCGCCATCCAGGCCGGAGAGCTGGTAAGGCACCACCATCTCGATCCGCCCCTCGCGCACCAGGGCTTCCATGCGGGCGACGCTTTCGGGTGCCGCGCGGAATTTCGGACGGCGGTGGACGACATAGACGCGCTCCGCCACATCGGCCAGCGAGATGGCCCAATCGACCGCGCTGTCGCCGCCGCCGGCGATCACCACCTTCTTGCCGGCGAAGTCCTGGCGGCGGCGCACCATGTAGAAAACCGACTTGCCCTCATAGGCTTCCAGCCCGTCGAGCGGCGGGCGGTTGGGACCGAAGGCGCCGCTGCCGGCGGCGATGATGACCGCCTGGGCGTCGATCTTCGTGCCGATGCTGGTCTCCACCAGCCAGCGCCCGCTGTCCTGGCGGGTCAGCTTCTCCACCTGCTGGCCCAGGTGATAGGTGGGCGAGAAGGGGGCCGCCTGTTCCGCCAGCCGGTCGATCAGGTCGGCCGCCTCGATCGAGGGATGGGCCGGGATGTCGTAGATCGGCTTTTCCGGATAGAGCGCGGTGCACTGGCCGCCCACCATGTCCAGCGCATCCACCACATGGCAGCGCATTTTCAGCATGCCGCATTCGAACACGGCGAACAGGCCGACGGGGCCGGCGCCGACGATGACGACATCGGTGGTGAGGACGTCGTTGCTGGATGCGGTCTGCGACATGGAAGCCAATTCCTTGAGACGGGGCGCCGGGTTGAGGATGCCGGATCGACGACGAAGGTGAACGAACGGTCTTTCCATTGTCCGCATTTCCCGGCCGGGTCAACCCCCAGCAAGGGAAAAGCGGTGCTGTGTCGCGCCCGGGTCCGGGCTTCACGCCGGGATGGCGGTGTGAATTTTACAATTTCGCATAAATTCGCTTAAATTTGTCGATTGCACGCCGGAGGTGCAGGGCGGACAGTAGGAGCCTGCGGCGGATGGCCGGGCTGGGCGGCCCGGAGGCCGGTCCGGATGCAAGTCGGGTGGAGGCCCGGAATGAAGGAACTTCGCTGTCTGGTCTTCACCGAGCAGGAGGTTGTGCGAGCCGTGCTCGACCGCCGACGCCGGGTGAAGGACCAGTTGCCGGTCGGCACCGTGTCCAAGGTCGTCTACCACCGCAACGAGGGACCGGAGCAGGAAGGCATCGAAACCCGTCTTTCGATCACCGACGACAACGGCGCGGTAACCGAACTGGTTCTGGCCGACACCGAGGTGACGGCGGCGCTGGTCGGCTATTGCATGGGCCGGCGCATTCCCCTGCCGGTGGCATCCGACAAGATGCTGCACCTGATAAACGGCGCGTTGACGCTGATGATCACCATGAACTTCAACAAGGCGCCGCGGCTGGTGGTGACAACCGCTGCCGCCGAAACCGGCGGCGTGAGCGACCGGCTGTCGCCGAAGCGGCGGGTCGGCCGCTGACCCACTCTTCTTTCCGGCTTGCGGGCGGGCGGCGGCTTCGCACAGTATCCGCGCCATGTCGGACACTTCCCTCCATACCGTCGCGATCCCGTTGCCTGACGAGGCCGCCACCGCGGCGCTGGGCCGCCGGCTGGGCGCAATGCTGCGGCCGGGCGACATCGTGGCTCTGCGCGGCGACCTCGGCGCCGGCAAGTCGGCGCTGTCGCGGGCGCTGATCCGCAGCGTCACCCATGAGGATGCCGAGGTGCCGTCCCCCACCTTCACCCTGGTGCAGACCTACGACACCGCCATCGGCCCTGTCTGGCATTTCGACCTCTACCGCCTGTCCGGGCCGGACGAGGTGTATGAGCTGGGCTGGGACGATGCACGGGCCGAGGCGGTGGCGCTGGTGGAGTGGCCGGACCGGCTGGGGCCGCTGCTGCCGCCCGACCGGGTCGAGGTGACGATGGAGCATGACGGGCCGGATGCCCGCCGCGCCACGCTGACCGGCCACGGCGCGTTGGCGGCGCGGGTTGCCGCCGCCGGCTGGACGCTGTGATGACGGTCGTGTCTCAGGCGCGGGAAGCGGAGATCGCCGCCTTCCTGGCCGCCAACGGCCTGTCTGGTGCGGTGCGGGAGCCGCTGGCCGGCGATGCCTCCGCAAGGCGCTACGAGCGGCTGCGCAAGGCCGATGGCGAAACCCTGATCCTGGTGGACACGCCCGCCCCGGCCGAGGATCTGGTCCCCTTCATCGCCATCGGCGCCGAGTTGGCCGCCATCGGGCTGTCGGTTCCCGCCGTGATCGCGGCGGATGTGGAGCGGGGGCTGGCGATCCAGGATGATTTCGGAAGCGATACATTTTCCCGCCTGCTGGCCGACGGCGCCGATCCGCAGCCGCTCTATCGGATGGCGACCGACGCGCTGATCGCGATCCATCGCGGCTGGCCGGAGGGGGCGGCGCAACGCCTCGCCCTGCCCGTCTACGACCCGGATTTGTTCATCGCCCAGACCCGTCTGTTCCTCGACGCCTATATGCCGGTGGTGTTGGGACACCCCTTGAGCGACAAGGATCGTTGCGATTTCGATACGGCTTGGCGGACGGTGCTGGAGCCGGTCTGCGCCGGGGCTCCGTCGCTTCTGCTGCGCGACTACCATGTTGACAATCTGATGCGGCTGGACCGGCCGGGGGCGAAGGCCGCCGGGCTGATCGACTTCCAGAGCGCCGGCTGGGGGCCGCGGGCCTACGACCTCGTCTCGCTGCTGGAGGATGCGCGGCGCGACGTTGCCCCCGCTCTGGCGGACGCGATGGTCGCCCGCTATCTCGCCGCCTTCCCCGAGATCGACGCCGCCGCCTTCCGCCGCGCCATGGCGGTGCTGGGGGCGGTCCGTCACACGCGGATCGTCGCCATCTTCGTCCGTCTGGCGCTGAGCCAGGGGCGGCGCTCCTACCTTGTCCATCTGCCGCGGGTCTGGCGCCTGCTGGAGGCGCAGTTGACGAAGCCGGAGCTTGCACCGGTCGCCACTTGGTTCGCCCGCCATCTGCCACCAAACGCCCGCACCGCCTTCGTCGTTCCGGAGTCGATCTGAGATGACCGTGACCATTCCCGATACTGCCATGGTGCTGGCCGCCGGCCAGGGCCTGCGCATGCGCCCCCTGACCAACCACAGGCCGAAGCCACTGATCCCGGTGCTGGGAAAACCGATGCTGGACCATGCGCTGGACCGGCTGGCCGAGGCCGGCGTCGGCCGGGCGGTGGTCAACAGCCATTATCTGGGCGCAATGATCGGCGCGCATCTGAAGGACCGGACGGCGCCCACAATCACCCTGTCACCGGAGGAGACCCTGCTGGAGACCGGCGGCGGGGTGAAGAAGGCCCTGCCCCATCTGGGATCCGCGCCGGTCTATACGGTCAATGCCGACATCTTCTGGCTCGACGGGCCGGTCCCGGCCCTGCGCCGGCTGGCCGCCCACTGGAACCCGGCGGAGATGGACGCGCTGCTGCTGCTGATGGCGACGACCAAGTCGGTCGGCTATGACGGGCTCGGCGACTATCACATGGACCCGCTGGGCGGCCTGACCCGCCGGGCCGAGCGCGAACTGGCGCCCTTCGTCTATGCCGGGGTGCAGATCGTCAAGCCGGAGCTGTTCGCGGCGGACACGCCCGACGGCGCCTTCTCCACCAACCTGATCTGGGACCGCGCCCAGGCGGCGGGCCGGCTGTTCGGCCTTGCCCATGACGGGCTGTGGTTCCACATCGGCACGCCGGACGGCCTCCGGGAAGCGGAGGATCTGCTGGCCATCGGCGGCGTGCGGGCGGTGGCGCATTGAGAGGTTGGCTGAGGTACGATCAACGGAACGTTTTGCCCCCTCCCCAACCCTCCCCCGCTACGCGGGAGAGGGTGCCTTACGCAAAGCGACGGCAGTTCCCTCTCCCACGATCGGACCGGCCTTTGGCCGGCCGAGGGTGGGGGAGGGTTAGGAAGGGGGCAATCGGCGCCCAAACCATCAAGCATCAGTCCGGACAGTCCATGACCCTCCCCAAAGTCTACAGCATCCCCGCGGGCGCGCCCTTCGTCGACATGCTGGCGGCGGGGATCATGGAGCGGGTGGGCGGCGACCCGATGGCTCTGGCCGGCGTCACCGTCCTGCTGCCGACCCGGCGCGCCTGCCGTGCGTTGCAGGCGGCCTTCCTGCGGCGGTCGGGCGGGCAGCCGACGCTGCTGCCGCGAATGGCGCCGCTGGGCGAACTGGATGCCGGCGACCTCAGCCTGACCGAGGAGGAGCTGCCCGACGTCCCGCTCGATTTGCCGGAGGCGATCTCGCCGCTGAACCGGCAGATGACGCTGGCCCGGCTGATCCTGGGCGCCGACGGGCTGTCGGCGACCACGGCGCAGGCGGTGCGGCTGGGCGCCGACCTCGGCCGGCTGATCGACGCGGTGTGGACCGAGCGCGCCGGCTTCGAGAAGCTGGAGTCGCTGGTGCCGGCGGATTACGCCGAGCACTGGCAGGTCACGCTGAAATTCCTGCGCATCATCACCGAGGTCTGGCCCGCCATCCTCGAATCGACCGGAGAAACCGACCCGGCCAAGCGCCGCAACCTGGCGCTGGAGACGCAGGCGGCGCTGTGGCAGGCGGCCCCGCCGCCGGGCATGGTGATCGCCGCCGGCTCCACCGGCTCCATCGTCGCGACGACGGAACTGCTGGCGGTCATCGCCCGGCTGCCGCAGGGGGCGGTGGTGCTGCCCGGCCTCGACACCGGGGCCGACGACGCGATCTGGGACGCCATCGCCGGGGACGAGTCCCACCCGCAGCACGGGCTGTCGCAGCTGATCCATTTGCTGGGCGTCGAGCGGCGCGAAGTCCAGCCCTGGACCGACGCGCCGGAGCCGCGCGGCGCCCGCGCCCGCCTGATCGCCGAGGCGATGCGCCCGGCGGCGACCACCGAGGGCTGGCGCGAGTTGACAGGCGTGGAGGCTGCGGCGCTGGACGGGCTGACCCGGATCGACGCCGCGACATCGGAGGAGGAGGCGCAGGTCATCGCATTGTTGATGCGCCATGCGCTGGAAACCCCGACGAAGACCGCCGCACTCATCACCCCCGACCGCAACCTGGGACGCCGGGTCGCCATGGCGCTGGCGCGCTGGGGCATCCTGGTCAACGACTCCGGCGGCCAGCCGCTCGCCCACACCGCGGTCGGCACCTATCTGCGGCTGACGGCGGAGCTGGTGGCGAGCCGCGTCCATCCGCTGGCCCTGCTGGCGCTCGCCAAGCATCCGATGGCGGCGGGCGGCCGCGACTCGTCGGATTTCCGCGCCGCCGCCCGCGCGCTGGAGCGCGTCGTGCTGCGCGGCCCCCGCCCGGCGGAAGGCTTCGACGGCGTGCTCGCCGCGCTGGAACAGGCCGACCGCTTCGACCATGAGGAGCAGCAGGAGTTCCTGCGCGACTGGCTGATCGACATCGGCCAGCGCGCCGCGCCCTTCCTTGAGGCGCTGACCAGCGAGACGCCGCTGGCCGACCTCGTGCGCGCCCATGTCGCCTTCTGCGAATCGCTGGCCGCCGACGATGAGTTGACCGGGGCGGAACGGCTGTGGCGCCAGGACGATGGCGAGGAGGCGGCGCGCTTCGTCCACGACCTGCTCGACGCGGCCGACGGCTTCCCGGCGATCCCGGCCAAGGATTACCCGGCGTTGCTCGATGCGCTGATGAGCGCGCGGGCGGTGCGCCCCCGCTACGGCCTGCATCCGCGCCTGTTCATCCTGGGTCCGATGGAGGCGCGTCTCCAGCATCTCGACCTGACCATCCTGGGCGGGCTGAACGAGGGGACCTGGCCGCCGGCCGCCTCCGCCGATCCGTGGATGTCGCGGCCGATGCGGCGCGATTTCGGCCTGCCCAGCCCGGAACGGCTGGTCGGCATGTCGGCCCACGATTTCGCCCACGCCTGCGGCGCGCCGGAGGTGGTGCTGACCCGCGCCGCGCGGGTGGAGGGCACGCCGACCGTGCCGTCGCGCTGGCTCTTGCGGCTGGAAACCGTGCTGAAGGCGCTCGATCTGGACGGTGTGATCGAGGAGCGCGGGGCCTGCTGGCTCGGCTGGGCGCGCGGGCTGGACGAGCCCGACCGGGTGCAGCCGGTGGCCGCACCGGAGCCGCGCCCGCCGCTGACCGCCCGGCCGCGCAAGCTGTCGGTGACCGAGATCGAAACCTGGATGCGCGACCCCTACGCCATCTATGCCCGCCATGCCCTGCGGCTGCGGGCGCTCGATCCCATCGCCGCCGATCCGGGGGCGTCGGATCGCGGCCAGATCATCCACGACACGCTCGACGCCTTCGTCCGCGAGCATCCGGGGCCGCTGCCGCATGACGCGCTCGACCGGCTGATCGCGCTGGGGCGCGAGCGGTTCGGCCCGCTGCTGCGCAGCCATCCCGACGTCTGGGCCTTCTGGTGGCCGCGCTTCGAGCGGGTCGCCGGCTGGTTCGTCGATCTGGAGCGCGAGCGCCGCCCCCGCCTGCGTCCGCTGGCGACCGAGGTGCCGGGCCGGCTGGAGCTGTCCGGTCCCGGCGGCCCCTTCGCCCTGACCGCCAAGGCCGACCGCATCGACCGCGGTCCCGACGGGCTGGTGGTGATCGACTACAAGACCGGCACCCCGCCGAGCGCGCGCGAGATCGAGCTTGGCTTCGCCCCGCAGCTGCCGCTGGAGGCCGCGATTGCGGCAGCCGGCGGGTTCAGCGGGGTGGACAAGGCCGACGTGGCGGAGCTGACCTTCTGGCGCCTGTCCGGCGGCGACCCGGCCGGCGAGGAAAAGCCGGTGAAGGGCGACCCTGCCCAGCTGGGCGAGGAGGCGCGGGCCGGTCTGGAGGCGCTGATCGCGCAGTTCGACGACCCGCAGACGCCCTACCGCTCGCGTCCACGCCCGGCCATGGCGCCGCGTTATACGGACTATGCGCATTTGGCCCGCGTCCAGGAATGGTCGTCGGGCGGCGGGGAGGGGGAATGATGGGGGGTGCAGTTGGCGTGAAAATGCCCTCTCCCGCCCCGGGAGAGGGAGGGGACCCGCGGCGAAGCCGTGGGGAGGGTGAGGGGTTGGCCAAGACTCCCGAACCGCATGGCGTCATGCCTCACCCCTCACCCTTCCCAAGCTGCGCTTGGGCCCCTTCCCTCTCCCGGGACGGGAGAGGGAACATATCGCCCCGGCCTCGGAATCTCCCCGCATGACCATGACCGACCTGTCCCCCCGTACCCTGCCGCTCGATCCCAATGTGGCGCAGCGGCGGGCGTCCGATCCGACGGCGTCGGTGTGGGTCGGCGCGTCCGCCGGGTCGGGGAAGACCAAGGTGCTGACCGACCGGGTGCTGCGGCTGATGCTGTCGGGCACGCCGCCAGCGCGCATCCTCTGCCTGACCTTCACCAAAGCCGCCGCGGCGGAAATGGCGATCCGCATCAACCGGACGCTCGGCCTGTGGGCCACCCTGCCCGACGAGGCGCTGGAGGACCGGCTGGCCGACCTCTGCGGCGAGCGGCCGTCGATGGAAGCCCGGCTGAACGCGCGCCGGCTGTTCGCCCAGGTGGTGGACTGCCCCGGCGGCATGAAGATCCAGACCATCCACGCCTTCTGCCAGTCGCTGCTGCGCCGCTTCCCGCTGGAAGCCGAGCTGGCGCCGCATTTCGACGTGATGGACGACCGCACCGCCGACGGGCTGCTGACCGAGGCGCGCGACGCCGTGCTGCATGCCGGGCGGACCGAGCCGGACAGCCCGCTCGGCCGCGCCATGGGCCGGCTGACCGGCGAGCTGAATGCCGAGGATTTCGCCGGGCTGCTGGCCGAACTGGCAAGCCAGCGCGGGCAGGTGGAAAAGCTGTTCGAGCGCTTCCACGGGCTGGACGGGCTGATCGACGCCATCCACGACACCCTCAAGGTGCCGCCGGGCGTGACCGAGGAAACGATCCTCGCCCATGCCTGCCACGACGACCAGTGCGAGCCGCCGGCCCTGCGCGAGGCCTGCCGGGCGCTGTCGGGCGGCAGCGCCAGCGACCAGGAGCGCGGCATCGCGATCCAGCACTGGCTGGACGCCGCCGACCGCCGGGTCCGCGCCTTCGACGCCTACAAGAGGCTGTTCCTGACGGCGGAAGGCAGCCCGCGCAAGACCTTGATGACCAAGAAGCCGGCCACCGCCTATCCGCAGGCGCTGCTCTCGTTGCAGAAGGAGGCGGAGCGGCTGGTCGAGATTTCGGAGCGGGTGAAGGCCGCCGGGGTCGCCGCCTCGACCACCGCGCTGCTGACGCTGGCGCAGGCGATGCTGGAGGCCTACCGCGAGCGCAAGGCGGCGCGCGCCCTCTTGGATTACGACGATCTGATCCTGGCGGCCAACCGGCTCTTGAGCGGCAAGGACGGCACGCCGCGGGTGCCCTGGGTGCTCTACAAGCTGGACGGCGGGCTGGACCATATCCTGATCGACGAGGCGCAGGACACCAACCCCGACCAGTGGGCCATCGTCGCCTCGCTGGCCGGCGAGTTCTTCGCCGAGCTGGAGGCCGCCGCCCCCGACGGCAAGATCCGCACCGTCTTCGCGGTGGGCGACGAGAAGCAGTCGATCTTCAGCTTCCAGCGCGCCGACCCGGCCGAATTCGCCCGCATGCGCCGCCATTTCCAGGACAAGGCGGAGGTGGCGCAACGGACATGGGCGGGGGTCGACCTCGACATCTCCTTCCGCTCGACCTCCGCCGTGCTGGAGACGGTGGACGCCGTCTTCGCGCTCGACCGCGCCCGCGACGGCGTGGCGTCCGACGCCAGCCCGACCATCCGCCACCGCGCCTTCCGCCGCGGGCAGGCCGGGCTGGTCGAGCTGTGGCCGCCGGTGAAGCCGGCCGAGGCGGTCGAGACGCCGGCCTGGGCGCCGCCGGTGGCGCGCGAGTCCGCCGACTCGCCGTCGGCCCGACTCGCCTCGGTCATCGCGGCGACGGTGCACCGCTGGATCGACAGCGGTGAGAGGCTGGAGGCCAAGGGCCGGCCGGTGCGGCCCGGCGACGTCATGGTGCTGGTGCGCCGCCGCACCGCCTTCGTCACCGAACTGGTCCGCGCCCTGAAGGACCGCGGCGTGCCTGTGGCCGGCGTCGACCGCATGGTGCTGACCGAGCAGCTCGCCGTCATGGATCTGGTGGCGCTGTCCGACTTCCTGCTGCTGCCCGACGACGATCTGACGCTCGCCACCGTGCTGAAGGGACCGCTGATCGGGCTGACCGAGGAGGCGCTGTTCCGCGTCGCCCACGGCCGGCGCGCCACGCTGTGGCGCTCGCTGGTGGCGCTGGCGGAGACGGAGCCGGAGTTCCGCCCGGCCCGGCGCTATCTGGGCGACCTGCTGGCGCGCACCGACTTCTCGGCTCCCTACGAGCTGTTCGCCGGGCTGCTGAACCGGCCCTGCCCGGCCGACGAACGGTCGGGGCGGCGCGCGATCCTGAAAAGGCTCGGCCCCGACGCCCAGGATCCGCTGGAGGAGTTCCTGGCCGTCTGCCTGGCTTTCGAGAAGACCGAGCCGCCGTCCCTGCAGAATTTCCTGGCCTGGCTGGCGGCCAGCGACGCCGAGATCAAGCGCGAGCTGGAACAGGGCGGCGGCACCGTGCGGATCATGACGGTCCACGGTTCCAAGGGGTTGCAGGCGCCCATCGTCTTCCTGCCCGACACGCTGGGCAGCCCGACCCAGAGCCCGCCGATCCTGTGGCCGGACGACGACTGCCCGGTGCCGCTATTCGCCGCCCGGCGCAGCCAGGAGGACGGGCTGTGCGCCGAGGCGCGGGCGCGGGCCAACCGGCGGCGCGACCAGGAATATCGCCGGCTGCTCTATGTCGCGCTGACGCGGGCGGAGGACCGGCTCTACATCTGCGGCCACCAGGGCAAGCGCGAGCCGTCCGACGAGTGCTGGTACCGGCTGGTCGAGGAGGCGATGCGCGACAACGGCGAGCAGCACAGCTTCGACTTCACCGGCCTCTGCCCCGACGGCTGGGCGGGCGAGGGCTGGCGGCTGGTCGGCGCCCAGACCGCCATGGTGCCGCGCCATGTCGAGGAGGAGGAGAGCGCCGCGGCCGAGCCGCCGCCGCCCTGGATCGCCGAGCCGCCGCCGGGCGAGCCGGAGCCGTCGCGCCCCCTGACCCCGTCGCGGCCGGACGGCGAAGAACCGGCGGTGCGCTCCCCTCTCGGCAACGACGACGGCCAGCGTTTCCGCCGCGGCCTGCTGGTCCACCGGCTGTTGCAGACTCTGCCCAATCTGGCCGAGGCGGCGCGGGACGCCGCCTGCCGCCGCTTCCTGGCCCGCCCGGCGCACAAGCTGACGCCGGAGCAGCAGGACGCCATCGCGCGGGAGACGCTGGCGGTGCTGAGCCATGCGGAGTTCGCGCATCTGTTCGGCCCCGGCTCGCGGGCGGAGGTGCCGCTGGTCGGGGTGGTGGCGCTCGGCGACGGCAGCCGGGCGCTGGCCGGCCGCATCGACCGGCTGGCGCTGACCGGGGATACGGTGTGGATCGTCGACTACAAGACCAACCGGCCACCGCCTCGGGATCTGGAAGACGTGCCAATGGTTTACCGGCGGCAGATGGCGGCCTACCGCGAGGCGTTGCGCGCGGTCTATCCGGGGCGGCGGGTGCGCTGCGTGCTGCTGTGGACCGACGGTCCCTACACCATGGAGCTGCCGCCGTCGGTGATGGACGCGGCGGCGGCCGGACTGGCGCCCAGGGCGGGGTGAGGAGCGGCCGGCGGCTCCCCCGAAAGATGGGGTGACTTGACCGGCCGGGCGCCTCCGCCCTACATTTTGCTCAATTCCACTGACGGGGCGATGGCCGCCGGCCTTCCACAACCGGTCCGCGGCGCTTCCGAATCCAGCACGAGGTCACATGAGCACCACCATCAAGGTTACCGACGACAGCTTCGAGCAGGACGTCCTGAAGGCCGACGGCCCAGTCCTGGTCGATTTCTGGGCGGAATGGTGCGGCCCCTGCAAGATGATCGCCCCGGCGCTCGACGAGCTGGCCGGCGAGTATGACGGCAAGGTCACCGTCGCCAAGCTGAACATCGACGAGAACCCGGAAACCCCGACCAAGTACGGCGTGCGCGGCATCCCGACCCTGATGCTGTTCAAGGGCGGCAGCGTCGCCGCCACCAAGATCGGCGCCCTGCCCAAGGGTGCGCTGTTCCAGTGGGTCGACTCGGCGCTGTAAGCGGTCCGACCGGTTCAGGTAAGGAAAAGCCCCGCCCGCGGTCGCCGCGGCGGGGCTTTTTCGTTGGGGGATGGTTGGAGAGTGTCGGCGCCTGCCCCCCGCTCACTGCGCCTTCTTCTCCTTCGCCTTGTCCTTGCCGGCATCCCCCGCGGCCTCCGCCGTGCGGGCGAGGTTGTCGGCCGCGGCGCGGCCCCACTCGCTGTCGGGGGCGACGCGGCGGGCCAGCGCCCAGTCGTCGCGCGCGGCCTCCAGGTTGCCGCCCATCGCCTTGACGTTGCCGCGCAGCAGGATCGCCTCCGGGTCGCCGGGCTTCAGTTCCAGCGCATGGTCGATGTCGGCCAAGGCCTGCCGGTAGTTGGACAGCGCCTTGTTGGCGGTCGCCCGGTAGAGATAGGCGTCGGCCCGGCGCGGGTCGCGCGACAGCGCCGCGTCCAGGTCGGCGACGGCGTCCCAGAAACGTTCGCCCTCGGCACGGGCGAAGGCGCGGTCGATCAGCAGGTCCACGTCGCCCGGCGTCTTGTCCAACGCGGCGCTGTAGAGCCGCTCCGCCCGGCCTTGGTCGCCGGCCCTCAGCCACGCCCAACCGGCACGGCCAAGCAGCGAGGCGGCGGCTTTGGGATCGTCCTTGCCCAGCGTCGGCACCAGCGCCTCCATCTGGATGCCGGCCGCCTTGAAGTCGCCGGCATGGAACAGCGCCAGCGCCTGGCAGAGCTTGGCGTAATCGCCGCCCCCCTGCTCCTGCCAGCGCTTGGCGTCGGCCTTGGCGCCGTCGGGGTTCGCCTCCGCCTTGGCGGCACAGGCCTGAAGCTCGCGGTTGCGGTCGAGAGCGGAGGAGGAGCCGGCTGCGGCAGCAGCGGCATGCGCCGTCGGCAGAGCTGCGAACAGCCCCAGGGACAGCGCACCGATAAGGTAAGGATTGCGTCGGGTCATGGTGCCTTTACACTCCGCCATCGCCGGGCGGGGCGCAAGCCCGCAAGCCAAGCCCGGCAGCCAAGCCCCGGCCCAACGGATTCCCCTGCCCCAACCGGAACCGCCCGCAATGACCGATCCCCGCCTGTTCGTCTTCGGCCCCGGCTACAGCGCCCGCGTCTTCGCCGACGCGCTGCGCGCCGACGGATGGCGCGTCGCCGCCACCTGCCGCAGCGAGGAAAAGAAGGCGGAGCTGGAGGCCCAGGGGATCGAGGCCTTCCTGTTCGACCGCGGCCGGCCGCTGGCCGATGCCAAGGCGGCGCTCGCCGGCACAACCCATCTGCTGATCAGCATCCCGCCGGATGCCAAGGGCGACCCGGTGCTGGACCAGCATGCCCGCGATCTGGCCGACCTGCGCACGCTGGACTGGGCGGGATATCTGTCCACCACCGGCGTCTATGGCGACACCGGCGGCGAGTGGGTGAGCGAGGCGGCATGGCTGAAGCCGACCGGCGAGCGCCAGAAACGGCGGGTGGAGGCGGAGCGCGGCTGGCTGAACCTGTACCGCCAGTATGGCGTGCCGATGCACCTGTTCCGGCTGGCCGGAATCTACGGCCCCGGCCGCAGCGCCATCGATTCCGTGCGAGACGGCACCGCCAGACGGGTCGACAAACCGGGTCAGGTGTTCTGCCGCATCCATGTCGAGGACATCGCCAGGACTCTGCGCGCCTCGATGGAACGGCCGACGCTGGGCGCCGTCTACAATGTGGCCGACGACCTGCCAAGCCCGTCGCACGAGGTGGTGGAGTATGCCTGCGGCCTGCTGGGGGTGGAGCCGCCGCCGCTGATCCCCTTCGACCGGGCGGAGATGTCGCCCATGGCCGCCAGCTTCTACGCCGATTGCCGCCGGGTGCGGAACGACCGCATCAAGCGCCAGCTCGGTGTCACGCTGGCCTATCCCGACTATCGCTCGGGGCTGGACGCGCAGTTGGCCGCCGGTCTGTAGCGCGACGGGGGGATGAAAGGTAAAGCTAAGGTTACAAAGCAAATGGTTGACATATTTCGGTAATCATTCGACCCGACCAAGATGGTGGATGGAAATGGCAAAACTTATTTAATAATCTCTCGGGATTATAAGCGTCCGGGCGACGACTATCCCGCGAGGTGTTGGGCGCATGAACAGCACGCCGACGGTCACGACCTCCCTCCCCTCTGCCGGTCCTGCGGCGGGCGCGGAGGGCATGGACTCCAGCACCTTCCGCCGCCAGATGGACGAGGTCGTCTCCCGCATCCCCATGCATGCCATCCGCTCCGTGCTCGACGCGGTGGAGGGTGCGGCCAGTCCGAACGGCGAGCGTGCGCGCCATCTGCGCGACGCACTGGTCGAGCATTTCAACCGCCTGCGGCCGATGAAGGCACGCCGGCTGTTCACCAGCCTGTTCGAACCCTTCCTGGTCGACGACCCCATCCTGTACCGCTCACCGGAGTCGGTGCCGGCGCTGATCCAGCGGGTCGATATGGGAGGCATCTGGGCGGCGCTTGCCTGCTACGCCTTCCCCGGCCTCGCGGCGGAGGTGCAGAGCCGGCTGGACACCATGGCGCGCGAGGCGATGCTGGACGCCGTGCTGGCCAGCCCCGACGCGATGGTGATGCGCGAGCTGATGCGCAAGGAGGCGCTCGACTTCCTCTACGCCATGGCCGGCGACCGCAAGCTGACCGACCGGTTCCTGGCGATGGCGAACGACGAGGCGCGGCACGACGCCGGGCTGCGCACCCAGTATCTCGGCCGCAAGGCGCCGGTCGACGGCGATCTGCTGGGCTTCGTCCGCGCCCTGCTGGAGCACAACGACGTGCTGGTGCCGCTGACCGAGCGGATGCGCCGCGACATCGATGAAATGCGTCTGGGGGACAACCAGGGGGCTTCCGACCCGCGGTCGGCCGAGGTGGATTGCCAGTCGGCGCTGATGGTGGGCTTCGTCCGCCGGGTGCGCGATCTCGGCCTGCCCTTCCGCGACCAGTCGCAGGTGCTGGCCTGGTTCGCCCCGCTCTACGGGCTGAACGTCAAGCGGCGCTACGACGTGTTCCTGCGCCATGTCCGTGAGCATGGCGGCCCGGCGGTGCGCGAGTCGCACCCGCTGCTGCGCGCCCTGCTGTGCCATTTCCATGCCACCTGCACCACCATCCGCGAGGTGGTGGACGGCATGTTCGGCGATATGGACATCCAGGACGGGGGCGTCCTCTCGGCCCCTGTCCCGACCCGTGTCCTGCTGGGCGAGGCGGTGGAGCGGTTCGACCGCGCGTTGACCGCACTGTCCGGCACCGGCTTTCTCGCCAGCCGCTCCACGGGCCCCGCGCTGCGGGCGGAACTGGCGGCGGTCAGCCGCGACCTGACCGGCACGGTGATGCCGGCCCTGGCGGCGCGGCTGCAGGCGGCGATGAACGCACGCCATGCCCCGGTGCCCGACCATGAGGACATCGTCTGGCTGCTGGAACTGGTCTGGCGCTGGGGCCGCTATCTCGGCAATGCCGGCTATGCCAACCCAGAGCTGAAGTCGCTGCGCCTCTATGCGGTGGAGACCGGGCGGCTTGCCTTTCTCCAGGCCATGAAGGCCGAATCGCATGAGAAGCCGGCCCACCGCATGGCCCACATGCTGCGCATCCGCCGGCTGATGGCGGCGATGGGCGAGACGGTGGACGGCTGGATCAGCCCGGTCAGCCAGGGGCTGCACCGGGTGGTGCACAGCTATCTGGAAGCGGTGGAGGAGATCGCCGCCGAGGAATGGGCGGTGATCGACGCCTTCGTCGGCAGCGTGCGCAGCGAGCTGAGCCGGTCGAGGAACTGGCAGAGTGCCGATTTCGTCCACATTCTGCGGCTGCATGAGGGGAGACGGCGGGCGGAGGCGTAAATGCCCCTCGGCCGAAGGCCTTAACCGCAACAATTTGGTTCGACGCACCGGTCGATGTGGTATGATGCGCACCCGCTCGGGGCGGGACGGCCGGACAACGGCCCGCAACCCCGGTGGGTCCGCAAGAAGATCTCCCTCCGGCCGAGACAACGCCAGCATGAACATCACCATCGAACGCGCCGCCCTTCTCCGTTCCCTGGGTCACGTGCAGAGTGTGGTCGAGCGGCGGAACACCATTCCGATCCTCTCCAATGTCCTGCTGCGCGCGGGCGACGGCGAGCTGTCGCTGGCCGCCACCGACATGGATCTGGAGATCGTCGAAACCGTCCCGGCGACGGTCGGCCGTCCCGGCGGCACCACCGCCCCGGCCCACACCCTGTTCGACATCGTCCGCAAGCTGCCCGACGGCAGCCAGGTGGAGCTGGACATCGGCGGCGACGGCACGATCCTGACGCTGCGCTCCGGCCGGTCGCAGTTCAAGCTGTCCTGCCTGCCGGTTGAAGACTTCCCGCAGCTGTCCAGCGGTGAGCTGAAGCACAATTTCTCGGTCGCCGCCGCCGACCTGCGCGCGCTGATCGACCGCACCCGCTTCGCGATCTCCACCGAGGAGACGCGCTATTACCTCAACGGCATCTACCTGCACGCCGCCAAGAGCAAGATGGGCAGCCTGGAGACGCCGGTGCTGCGCGCCGTCGCCACCGACGGCCACCGGCTGGCACGGGTCGAGATGCCGCTGCCGGACGGGGCGGACGCCATCCCCGGCGTCATCATCCCGCGCAAGACCGTCACCGAGATCCGCAAGCTGGTGGATGAGGCCGCCGACCGCATCGAGCTGTCGCTGTCCGACAACAAGATCCGCTTCGGCTTCGACAGCGTCGTCGTCACCTCCAAGCTGATCGACGGCACCTTCCCCGACTATGAGCGGGTGATTCCGGTCGGCAACGACAAGGTGATGGAGGTGGACGCCAAGCTGTTCGCCGCCGCTGTCGACCGCGTCGCCACCATCTCCACCGAGAAGAGCCGGGCGGTGAAGCTGTCGCTGGTCCGCGGCGCGCTCACCCTGTCCGCCACCAGCCCGGAATCGGGCAGCGCGACCGAGGAGCTGGAGGTCAATTACGCCGAGTCCCCGCTGGAAATCGGCTTCAACTCCCGCTATCTGCTGGACATCACGCAGCAGATCGAGGGCGAGGGAGCCCAGTTCACGCTGGCCGACGCCGCGTCGCCGACCATCATCCGCGACGTCGCCGACTCCACAGCGCTCTATGTCCTGATGCCGATGCGGGTGTGATGGGGTCGCGGGGATCCTCCCCGCCCCAGGCGGAACGGACCAGTTGCTGCACACGGCAGTTTCGATGAGCGGCGGCACCCCGGTGGCCGCCGCCCCCCTGACGCCGGCGCTTGCCGTGCGGCGGATGACGCTGACGCGTTTCCGCGGCTACGAGTCCGCGCGGCTGGAGCCCGACCGCCGCCCGGTCGCCCTGATCGGCCCGAACGGGGCCGGCAAGACCAATCTTCTGGAAGCCGTCAGCTTCCTCGCCCCCGGCCGCGGCATCCGCGGCGCCCGGCTGGCGGAGGTGGAGCGGCTGGGCTCGCCCCCCGGCGCGGGATGGGCGGTGGCGGCCATGCTCGACACCCCGCTGGGTCCGGTGGAGATCGGCACCGGCCGCGAACCCCATGACGGCAATCGGCAAGGCGGGGGACGCACATCCGAGCGCGACCGCCGGCTGGTGCGTATCGACGGCCATCCGGCAAAGGGGCAAACGGCGCTGGCCGACCATGTCGCGATGGTCTGGCTGACCCCGCAGATGGACCGGCTGTTCCTGGAAGGGTCGAGCGGACGGCGCCGTTTCCTCGACCGGCTGGTCTTCGGCTTCGATCCCGCCCATGCCGGCCGGCTGTCGCGCTACGAACATGCCCTGCGCGAACGTGCCCGGCTGCTGCGCGACGGCCGCTTCGACGAGGGTTGGCTCGGCGCGCTGGAGGACCAGATGGCGACCACCGGCATCGCCGTCGCCGCCGCGCGGCGCGAGGTGGTGCAGCGGCTGCGCGCCGCCTGTGCCCGCTCGGTCGGTCCCTTCCCCGGCGCCGACCTCACCGTCGCCGGCACGGTTGAGCGCTGGCTGGACGAGGGTCCGGCCCTGGCGGCGGAGGATGCGCTGCGCGACAGCTTGCGCATCGGCCGCCGCACCGATGCCGATGCCGGAGGCGCCACGGTGGGACCGCACAAGAGCGACCTCGCCGTCCGCCATGCGGCCAAGGACATGCCAGCGGCGCTCTGTTCCACCGGCGAACAGAAGGCGCTGCTGATCGCCATCGTGCTGGCCAACGCCCGGCTGCTGGCGGCCGAACGCGGGGCGGCTCCCATCCTTCTGCTGGACGAGGTGGCCGCCCATCTCGACCCCGGCCGGCGCGCCGCGCTGTTCGGCGAAATCCTGGCTTTGGGCGCCCAGGCCTGGATGACCGGGACCGACGAGGGGGTTTTCGACCCGCTCGGCGACGACGCACGCCGGTTCCGCATCGAAGACGCCCACATCCGCCCCGGATAGGGGTGGAAATCCGGGAAAAATCCCGGAAAAAAAGCATGCCGACGCACGCTAAACCGCCGAACCCGCAACCGAATCTGTTATAGTCGACGCATGGCACAGGAAGCACTGAAGAACGACCTCCCGCAGTCGGAGCCCCAGCAGGCGGACTACGGGGCGGAGTCGATCACCGTTCTGCGCGGGCTCGATGCCGTGCGCAAACGCCCCGGCATGTACATCGGCGACACCGACGACGGGTCCGGCCTGCACCATATGGTGTACGAGGTGGTCGACAACGCCATCGACGAGGCGCTGGCCGGCTATTGCGACAAGGTCGAGGTTCTGCTGAACGCCGACGGATCGGTCACGGTGCGCGACAACGGCCGCGGCATCCCGACCGACATCCATTCGGAGGAAGGCGTCTCGGCGGCCGAGGTCGTGATGACCCAGCTGCATGCCGGCGGCAAGTTCAACCAGAACAGCTACAAGGTGTCCGGCGGCCTGCACGGCGTCGGCGTCTCGGTGGTGAACGCCCTGTCCGAAACGCTGGATCTCCGCATCTGGCGCGGCGGCCGCACCTGGACCATGCGCTTCCGCCACGGCGTCGCCGAGGCGCCGCTGGCCGATGTCGGCGAGGCGCCGATGGTGCCGGAGAAGGGCAAGCAGCTGTCGGGCACCGAAGTTACCTTCATGCCCTCGGCCGAGACCTTCACCAACATCGAGTTCGACTACGCCACGCTGGAACACCGGCTGCGCGAACTGGCCTTCCTCAACTCCGGCGTCCGTCTGGTTCTGACCGACGCGCGCGGGGTGGAGCCGAAGGTGCAGGACCTGCATTACGAAGGCGGCCTGGAAGCCTTCGTCAACTGGCTCGACCGTTCCAAGACGCCGCTGCACAAACCGGCGATCACCCTGAAGAACGAGCGCCCGACCGAACATGGCGGCGTGGTGACGGTGGAATGCGCGCTGCAGTGGAACGACAGCTACCACGAGACGACGCTGTGCTTCACCAACAACATCCCGCAGAAGGACGGCGGCACCCATCTTGCCGGCTTCCGCGCCGCGCTGACCCGCGCCATCAACAACTATGCGACCGAATCCGGCATCGCCAAGAAGGAGAAGGTCAACCTGTCGGGCGACGACGCCCGTGAAGGCCTGACCTGTGTCCTGTCGGTGAAGGTTCCGGATCCGAAATTCTCCAGCCAGACCAAGGACAAGCTGGTCTCAAGCGAGGTCCGTCCCGTCGTCGAGGCGGTGGTGGGCGAAGCGCTGGCCCAGTATTTCGAGGAACATCCGGCCGACGCCCGCCGCGTCGTCCAGAAGGTGGTGGAGGCCGCCGCCGCCCGCGAGGCCGCACGCAAGGCACGCGAGCTGACCCGCCGCAAGGGCGCGCTCGACATGGCCTCGCTGCCCGGCAAGCTGGCCGACTGCCAGGAACGCGACCCGGCGGCGTCGGAGCTGTTCATCGTCGAGGGCGACTCGGCCGGCGGTTCGGCCAAGCAAGGCCGCTCGCGCCAGTTCCAGGCCATCCTGCCCTTGCGCGGCAAGATCCTGAACGTGGAGCGGGCCCGCTTCGACAAGATGCTGGGTTCGGCGGAGATCGGCACGCTGATCGCGGCGCTCGGCACCGGCATCGGCCGCGACGAGTTCAACGCCGACAAGACGCGCTACCACAAGATCATCATCATGACCGACGCGGACGTGGACGGCAGCCACATCCGCACCCTGCTGCTGACCTTCTTCTTCCGGCAGATGCCCGACCTGATCGAGCGCGGCTATCTCTACATCGCCCAGCCGCCGCTCTACCGCATCAAGCGCGGCAACGCCAAGGAACGCTATCTGAAGGATGACCGGGCACTCGAAGAGTATCTGGTCGAGGCCGCACTGAGCGACCTGTCGGTGCAGCTGTCGGACGGCACCCTGCTGATCGGCGAGCAGCTGTCCGGTCTGGTCGATCAGGCCCGCACCGCGCGGCCTGCGATCGACACGCTGTCGCGCAAGGTCGGCAACGCCATGGTGGTGGAGCAGGCGGCGGTCGCCGGCACGCTCTCCGCAAACCTTGCCGACGACAAGGTCGCCGCCGAAGCCGCGGCCAAGTCGGTGGCGGAGCGGATGAACAGGATGGACGCCGATGGCGGCTGGCGCGGCGAGGCCCTGCCCCAGGGCGGCTATGCCGTGATCCGTGCCCGCCGCGGTGTCACCCATCGCCACCTGTTCGACGCCGACCTGCTGAAGAGCGGCGAGGCCCGCCGGTTGGACGGGCTGGCCGGCGATCTGAAGCGGGTGTTCGGCACCGCCGGCAAGGCCTTCGAGAAGCAGAAGGAAACCCGCGCGCTGACCGGCCCGGTCGCCCTGTTCGACACGGTGATGGAGCTGGGGCGCCGCGGCGTCACCATCCAGCGCTACAAGGGCCTGGGCGAGATGAACCCGGACCAGCTGTGGGAAACCACCCTGGACCCGACCAAGCGCTCGTTGCTGCAGGTCCGCGTCAGCCATGCCGATCAGGCGGAAGAGGTCTTCTCCACCCTTATGGGCGACGTCGTCGAGCCGCGCCGCGAGTTCATCCAGGACAACGCACTGAAGGTGTCGAACCTGGACGTCTGATGCGGGCAGAGTGGTCAGTTAAGCAGAAGATGAGAAACCGAATCCTAAGGCTGAGAAACTTTTAACCGTCCTATCATCTGAGACGGCGTTGTCTATCTCCGAAACCGGAGAGCGAGCAAAGAGGGCGGGGCCATAAAGGCTCCGCCCTTTCTCTTTGTGCTGCCGGTGGGATGACGCGCATACGGCAAGCAGGCCCGCCGGGCGTCGGCTCGGCGCTTGTCGTCAATCCGCCAGCGGGAGAGTGCCGGCGGGCGTGCAGGCGGGAATGCCATCGAAGAACCGGCCCCTCCGACCCGCTCATCGGCCGCCGGTGAAGCGCGGATTGCAGTCCCGCAGCAGGGGATGCTCCTCAGGGCCGAGCACCGGCGGCAAACCGGCGATCCGCCCGCCGGTTTCGCTGGGGACACACAGCAGGTTGATCCCCAGGCCCCGCCCATGCAGCCGGGTGCCGTCATCGACGAAGCCGGTCTCGTAGAGCGGCTCGCTTTGCCCGAAGAAATTGTCCGGATTGTGGAAGGGCGTGACGTACCAATAGCAGCTGTAGCCAAGCTCCTGGAGCAGCCGGATCAGCTCCGGCGATTTCTCAACCCGGTCGTTTTCGACGTAGAGCGCCGGACGCAGACGGCGGATGACACCGAAGGCTCCGAGCAGCACGCTGCTCTCCATCCCCTCCACGTCGATCTTGATCAGGCGCAGCCGGTCGGGAATGCGGACATCGTCCAGCCGCCGCTGCGGAACCGCCATTTCGCCGGGAATGGCGTCCAGCGCGATGCCGCCGAAATTGCCCTCCGCCACCATCGCCACATCGTCGAGCGCCAGCATGCCGTCGGTTTCGCCGAGCGCCGCCTGCACGCACTCCACCTGCGTGAGGGAGTTCAGCGCCATGTTGGCGCAGAGCAGCTGGTGGTTCAGCCGGACCGGTTCGAAGGCCAGCACCCGCCCCGACGGTCCGGCCGCCCGCGCCAGTGCCAGCGTGTGGGCACCGATGTTGGCGCCGGCATCGATCACGACATCGCCGGGCCGGACCAACTGGCGGAACAGCCGGACCTCGCTTTCGAAATACTCGCCGTAATAGGCCAGCGAGCGGCCGACGACCGTGTCGTGCCGGTTGAACAGCATGAAGCCATGCCGGGTATGGACCAGCCGGTTGGTGCCGGTCTCCCCGAGCAGGTCGGCGGCCGGCGGCGCGGCGGATTGCGGCGTGGTGGACAACGGGTCGGTCATCGCGGCTCCTCGGTCTCGGCAGGCAGGGCGGCGAGGAAATCGAGAATGGCGACGGCCGCCTGTTCCGGCTCTATGGCGGCGATGCAATGCGCGCCGGCGTCGCGGCAGGAGTCGGTGCAGGGCGGCACCGGGGCTGCGGGCTGCAGCACCAGCGCGCGGCGGGTCCAGGGACGGAAACGCTCCGGCGCATGGATGAAGCTGGGGTCACCTCCGACCGGATGACAGGAGAATACCGCCACCGGCGTGCCCACCGCCGCCGCCAGATGGGCCGGCCCGGAATCCATCGCCAGCAGCAGCGACGCCCGTTCGATCACCGCCGCCGCCTCGGGCAGGCTGGTCCGGCCTGTGAGGTCATGAACGCGTCCGGGAAGAGCCTCGGCAATTGCCGCAGCCGCCGCGGCGTCCTCCGCGGTCCCCAGCAGCAGGACATCGGCGTCCAGCCTATTGCAAAGCCGGCTTGTGACGGCGGCGAGCAGAGCCGGCGGATAGTTGCGGCGCGGCGATGCCGTTCCGGGCGCCACCGCGATCAGCCGCCGCCCGTCCGCCGTCAGCCGCAGTGCCGCCGCGCGGTCGGCCTCGGTCAGGCACAGCTCGACCGCTTCCCCGTGCGCCCCGCCTCCATCCGTCCGGCCGCCGAGATGGGCCAGCAGGGCCAGATTGTGCTCCACCTCGTGCATCCCCGGCGAGGCCGCCGGCACATGGGTATAGGCACGGTCGAAGCCGGCGTTGCCCTCCGCCTTCCAGGGGGTCACCCGCTCCGAATAGCCGAGCGACAGCCGCGCCCGGCTGGCGGCGACCAGCGTCGTTGCGCCATGGCGGTCGAGATCGTAGCGCGGCACGACCGCCAGATCGAAGCCGGCCCGGAAATCCGCCATGAAGCGCGCAAGCGCCTCCGGTGTCGCTCCGCGGAAGTCGAAACCGCGCCCGTCCGGCTTGGCCAGCGGCAGAACGACTCCGTCCACCCACGGGCAGCGCAGAGCCAACTCCGCCAGCGGCGGGCGGACCGCCAGGGTGATGCTGGCCTGCGGCGCGCTCGCCCGCAATCCGCGCAGGAAGGGCGTGGCGAGGATGAGATCGCCCGCCTCGTCGAGCTTGACCACCAGAATGCGTTGCGCCGCCGACAGGTCGAAAGCGGGAGGGGTGGTGGAGGGGCCCGCGGTCATCAGCTGGTTTCCAGGGCGATGGCCGCCGCCGGAAGGCCGGCGCATCGCCGCCGCCATGCCTCGCGATAGCCGGCTTCCAATGCGCGCGTATAGCTCTGCTCGTCCATCAGCGGCGACCGCTGCATCCGTGCGCGCAGCCCGTCCCGCTTGGCCGCCAGGAAGTCCCGATCGCCGGCCAGGCGTACGGCCAACGCCACATAGGAGTCATCGTCCCCGGCCACCAGGTCGCGCAGGCCGACGGCGCTCAGCAGCGAGATGCCCCAACGGGAAATCGCCGCCGTCCCGGCGATGGACAGCACCGGCACGCCCATCCACAGGCTGTCGCAGGTCGTCGTGCCGCCATTGGCGAAGACCGGGTCCAGTCCGCAATCGATCCGGCGATAGCTCTCGTAGGGGTCCGGCGTCGTTCCGCTCAGGATCAGACGATCCCCCGCAATCCCCAGCGCGGCGAACTGCGCGAGCAGCCGGCCCCCGAGGCCCGAACTCGTCAGTCCGCGCCATTTCAGCATCAGCCGCGCCCGCGGAACCGCGTGCAGAACCCGCGCCCACAGCGCGATGGTGGAGGCGTTGAGCTTGGTCGGGTTGTTGAAGGAGCCGAAGGTGAAGGTCCCATCCGCCAGACCGGGCGCCCGTTCGAGCGGATCGAACGCCGATTCCGCCGGACGGTAGCACAGCACGCAGCACGGCAGCCGGATCAACGCCTCGCTGTGAAGTCCATCGGCGGATGGCGGGGCGAAGAGCGGATCGGCGAACTGGTAATCCATCGCCGTCAGCCCGGTGGTGTTGGGGTAGAGAGGAAAACTGATCTGCAGCGGTGCCGGCCGGCCGAGGAACAGCGGCATCCGGTTGCGCGCCATATGGCCGCCGCAATCCACCAGAATGTCGATGCCGTCGGCCCGGATCTGGGCGTCCAGCGCCTCGTCCGACAGATGCGCGCAGGCACGCCAGCCGTCGGCAAGCTCCTGGAAACGCCGTGTCGCCTCATCCTCGCGCCGGTCATTGTAATAGCAGTAGATTTCGAAGCCTGCCCGGTCGTGATGGGTCAGCGGCGGCAGCAGGAAGTGATAGCCGGGTCCGGGATAGCGTTGGAAATCGGGCGACAGATAACCGATGCGCAGGCGGCGGTCGGCATCCGGCATCCTCGGTGCGGCCGGCGGACGGCGGGTGGCGGGCCGGACGAAGCGCTCGAAGGCCCGGTGTTCGGCGAATACCTCGTCCAACGCCGCTTCTTCGGTAAAGCACAGGCAGAACAGCAGGTTGGAGCGCATCGCCGCATCGCCGGGAACGATGTCCAACGACTTGCGGAACGCCGCCATCGCTTCGGCATGCCGGCCGGTGATCATGCAGGCGAGTCCCAGATTGGACCAGGCGGACGCCTCATGGTCGGCCGCACCGATCGCCAGGGCCCGATGCAGAACCACGGCCGCCTCGTCGCCCCGACCGGCATCCGCCATCACCGCCCCGACATTGGTCCAGGCAAAGGCGCTGTCGGGCCGTAGCGCCAGAGCGCGCCGGAACCAGCCGAGCGCATCGCCGGCTTTTTCGTATTCGCCGGTGACGGTTGCTCCTTCGGGACGGCTGCAATGACGGACGGCGTGGCTGACCGAACCGGCATTCACCGCGATGTCGGGATCCTCAGGAACGAGCCGGACGGCATGGCGCATCGCCGCCTCCGCTTCGGCTCTCCGCCCGAGGCCGGCCAGCGTCACTCCATGGCCGACCAGTGCCGCCGCCGACCCCGGCGCCACGGCAAGCGCATGCCGGTAGCAGCGCTCCGCACCGACGCAGTTCCCCCGCTCGTGACGTTGGGCCCCCAGAGCCAGCGGAACCTCCGGATCGAACGGATCGAGCCTCACCGCGCGCGCCAGCAACCGGATGGCGGCTTCGCCATCGCCGAGGCGGCGGCAGGCGGATCCCATCAACTTGGCCGCAGCCCCATGACCGGGTGCCAAGGCCAGCAGAATGCGGCCGGCCGCTGCCGCATCTGCATCGCTGCCGCTGGTGTGATGGAGCGAGAGAAGCTGTTCCCAAACCTCCTGGAGCAGGGGGGCGTGGCGGGCGGCGATCCGCAAAGCAGCCACCGCTTCGGACAGGCGCCCGGCATTGCGCAGCGACATGCCAAGATTGTAGGCGGCGAGCGTCGGGTCGGGGAGCAGCGCAACGGCGGCACCATAGGCTCCGACGGCCTCCACCCAACGGCCGCGATCATACTGGACGTCCCCCAGCGCCAGAGCCCAATCCCCATTGTCGGGGTGCAGCGACAGCATGCGCCGGAGATAGGCCGCCGCCGCATCGAGCCGCCCGGCCTTGGTCGCCGCATGAGTTGCCAGCCGGTGATGCTCGGCTTCGAAGGGCGCCAGCCGGACGGCCTGGGCATAGGCCTCGGCGGCCTCGGTCCAGCGATGCAGCCGTTCGAAGATGCGGCCCAGATTGAGGCGGAACATTGGCTGACCACCATCGACGGCGATTGCCTGGGCGATCAACGCGATTCCTTCCGCCGGAGCGCCTGTCTGGTCCTTGATCAAACCGAGCAGATGCAGGGCGTCGGCTTGTCGGGGTACGCGACGGAGCACGCGTTCATACAGCAGCGCCGCATCGGCGAGCTGACCGTTCTGGTGCAGGGCGACGGCTTGCGTCAAAAGCTGGCCGATGTCGTCCGCAGGGATCAGCCGGTTGCCGCGCCTCATACATGTCCCGCTGGGTAATTGTCCGATTGCACGAAGCGCATAGATCCTGTTCAGCTTGTCCCAAGTGGTCTGACGCTGACAAGCGGGAATTCAGCGGGCCGCACAGCACTCATGTCGGGGGCACGCCTGGAAAGCAAAAAGCCCACCGAGCGTCAGCTCGGCGGGCTTTTCTTAATTTGGTTGCGGGGGCAGGATTTGAACCTGCGGCCTTCAGGTTATGAGCCTGACGAGCTACCGGGCTGCTCCACCCCGCGGATGTCTGTCATATGGGGTGATGGGTGTCGTGACGATGCCAGCGACTATGCTTTGATTGAGCGTCTCTTGAGGCTGAGTGACCTGGCGGCGACCTACTCTCCCACGTCTTAAGACGCAGTACCATTGGCGCGGAGGCTTTTCACGGCCGAGTTCGGGATGGGATCGGGTGTTTGACACCTCGCCATGACCACCAGGTCACCCAGGCTCAAGACCGACGCTATCCAAAGCGCTTTCGCTGTCGTGCAAGTGATGTGAGGATGTATCGAACTGGCGGGCTTGCGTCAAGCAGGGCCTTTGAACAGGCTTGCTGCTGCGCATGGCGCGGTTAGTGGTGTCGAGATCAAGCCGATCGAGCGATTAGTAAGGCTTAGCTTCAAGCATTGCTGCCCGTCCACATGCCTCCTATCGACGTGATGGTCTGTCACGGCTCTCAAGGGAGCTCTGGTTTAGAGGTGGGTTTCCCGCTTAGATGCTTTCAGCGGTTATCCCGTCCATACTTAGCTACCCGGCCATGCCACTGGCGTGACAACCGGTGCACCAGAGGTATGTCCATCCCGGTCCTCTCGTACTAGGGACAGATCCTCGCAAAACTCCGACACCCACGGCAGATAGGGACCGAACTGTCTCACGACGTTCTAAACCCAGCTCACGTACCACTTTAATCGGCGAACAGCCGAACCCTTGGGACCTGCTCCAGCCCCAGGATGTGATGAGCCGACATCGAGGTGCCAAACGACTCCGTCGATATGGACTCTTGGGAGTCATCAGCCTGTTATCCCCGGCGTACCTTTTATCCGTTGAGCGATGGCCCGTC
>NZ_CP015285.1:3020000-3140000 GCF_001639105.2 Azospirillum humicireducens | reverse complement strand
CCGCCACCTGATCGGGCGTGCCGACCGCCGCCATGGTGCCGAGCGCGCGTTCCACCATCATCTTCTCGGCCGGGCCGCTCCACCACGCCTCGATGTCGTCCACCGGCGGCGGCAGCTTGCCCGGCGTGCCGCGGCGCAGGCTGGCGAACTGCTGCTGGGCGGAGGAATAGATGCGCCGCGCCTCGGCCTCGGTATCCGCGGCGAACAGATTGACGGCGACCATGGCATAGGGCTTGTCCAGCATCGCCGACGGTTCGAAACGGGCGCGGTAGATCGCCAGCGCCTCCATCAGCATGTCGGGCGCGAAATGGGAGGCGAAGGCGAAGGGCAGGCCCAGCATCGCCGCCAGCTGCGCGCTGAACAGGCTGGAGCCCAGCAGCCACAGCGGCACCTTCAGCCCGGCCCCCGGAACGGCGCGGATGCGCTGGTTCGGCTCCGGCTCCTCGAAATACATCTGCAGTTCGACGACATCCTGCGGGAAACGGTCGCCGCTGTCGCTCATGTCGCGGCGCAGAGCCCGCGCCGTCATCATGTCGGTTCCCGGCGCCCGGCCGAGCCCGAGGTCGATACGGCCGGGATAGAGCGATTCCAGCGTGCCGAACTGCTCCGCGACCACCAGTGGCGCATGGTTGGGCAGCATCACCCCACCCGAGCCGACGCGGATGGTCGAGGTGCCGGCGGCGACATGGGCGATCACCACGGCGGTGGCGGCACTGGCGATGCCCGGCATGTTGTGGTGCTCGGCCAGCCAATAGCGCTTGTAGCCCCACTTCTCCGCATGGCGCGCGAGGTCCAGCGTGTTGCGGAAGCTGTCGGCGGCGGTCGCCCCCCACACGATCGGGCTGAGGTCGAGGACGGAAAAGGGGATCATGGCGCTATCCATAAACTGGAGCCGTAATGAGGGACCGCCTGGCGGCCAATGGTTAACAACCAAGGTATGGTGGTCTCGGGACGAGTTCCACGCCGCCGCCCGCGCGGCTGCCTTGCATCGGCCGCCACCTCGTGTTCCCACATGACCGGAACCGCACAAGAAACCGATGGCGGCTGTAATGGTCCTGACAACATCTGCAGGAGCTTGATGTCACGCCGGCATGACGAATCAAGAAACCTACTCCCAAATGGCTAGAGAAGCCGGATTGCCACTCCTCGGACGATTCAATATTCTCGCGCCATGATTCGGAGAAAATCCCATATTTTTTGTCGGAGCATTCGGCATCGGCGCCCGGAACCGGCGCAGGCCGATGTGAACGGCTTGTGGATGACCGCCTCCGGGGTATCCGGCACATGATGGCCGGCCGGGTCTGGGAGGATGCGGCCCGGCTTCGCCGCGCCGGCAAGCACGATAAGGACGGCACCGGCATCGGGACGCCGGACAGGCCGGGATGCATGCCGGACATCTTCACCGGCGGCGGCGAGATGGGCGCGCGGATGCGGGCAATGGACTGGTCCGCCACGTCCCTGGGCCCGGCGGAGGGCTGGCCGCAATCGCTGCGCACCATCGTCAACCTGATGCTGACCTCCAGCTTCCCGATGTTCGTCGTCTGGGGGCCGGAGTTGAGCTTTCTCCACAACGACAGCTACCGCCCGTTCCTGGGCGGCAAGCCGGAGGCGCTGGGCCGTCCCTTCGCCGAGGTGTGGGCCGACATCTGGGAGGATCTGGCCCCCCTGGTCGTGCGGGCGTTGGCCGGCGAGGCGACCTACCACGAGGACCGGCTGCTGGTGATGCAGCGGCACGGCTACCGGGAAGAGACCTATTTCACCTTCTCCTACAGCCCGGTCCGCGACGAGACCGACCGCGTCGCCGGCATGTTCTGCGCCTGCACCGAGAACACCGCGCGGGTGCTCGCCGAACGGCGTCTGACCTTCCAGCTCGATCTGGCGGAGCGGCTGCGCGGGCTGAACGATCCGGTCGGCGTCACCGCTGCTGCAGCGGAGGCGATCGGCCGCCATCTGGGGGTGGCGCGGGCCGGCTATGGCCGCATCGATCCCACCGGCGCGACGGTGTCGGTGGAACGGGACTGGAGCGACAGCGGCATGGCCAGCCTGTCGGGGGACCGGCCGCTCGACAGCTTCGGCTCCGCCGTGATGGCCGAACTGCGGGCCGGATACACGCTGCGCGTCGACGACGTGACGACCGACCTGCGCACCTCCGGCAGCGCCCACGCGGAGGCCTTCGCCGGCATCGGGGTGCGGTCGCTTCTGGTGGTGCCCCTGCTGAAGGCCGGACAGCTGACCGCCATCCTCTTCCTGCACGAAACCAAGCCGCGCCATTGGACCGAGGCCGATGCCGCTCTGGCCGAGGACGTGGCGGAACGAACCTGGGCGGCGGTGGAGCGCGCGTCGGCCGAAACGGCGCTGCGCGCCGCCAACCAGGCCCTGATGCGCGAACGCGCCGCGGTTGAAGCGGCAAACGCCCGGCTGGCGGCGGAAGGGGAGCGGCTGCGCACCCTGTTCCGGCAGGCGCCCGGCTTCATGTGCGTGCTGCGCGGGCCGACACATATCTTCGAATTGGCGAACGACACCTACCTTCAGCTCGTCGGCAAGCGCGATGTGCTGGACCGCCCGGCGCGCGAGGTTTTGCCGGAGGTGGAGGGGCAGGGCTTCTTCGAACTGCTCGACCGCGTCTACAGCTCCGGCGAGCCCTTCGTCGGCCGGAACATGCCGATCCGCTTCCTGCGCCGTCCGGACGGGCCGCTGGAGGAACGTTATCTCACCTTCGTCTACCAGCCGATCAAGGACGAGGCGGGACAGGTCACCGGCCTCTTCGTGGAGGGCAGCGACGTCACCGAGGCCAAGCGGGCGGAGGAGGAGCTGCAGCAGCTCAACGTCACGCTGGAAGCCCGCGTCGCCGAGGAGGTGGCCGAGCGCGAGCGCGTGCAGGTGGCGCTGCTGCAGACCCAGAAGACGGAGGCGCTCGGCCAGATGACCGGCGGCGTCGCCCACGACTTCAACAACCTGCTCCAGGCCCTGTCCGGCTGCCTGCACATGATCGAGAAGCGGGCCGAGGGAACGCGCATCCAGCCGCTGGTCGATGCCGGCCGGCAGGCGGTGGACCGTGGCGCCAAGCTGGTGCAGCAGCTGATGGCCTTCGCCCGCCGGCAGGCCCTGCGGCCGGAAACCGTCGATCTGCGCGACCGCGTGCTCGGCATGTCGGAACTGCTGAACCGGGCGCTGCGCGCCGACATCCGGCTGGAGATCGACTTCACCGCCGGGTTGTGGCCGGTGGAGGTCGATGCGACGCAGCTGGAACTGGCCCTGCTGAACCTCGTGGTCAATGCGCGCGATGCGATGCCGGAGGGCGGGGTGCTGGCCATCCGTGCGGACAATGCGACGCTGGAGCCGCGAGACCCGCAGGCGCCCGACGGGCTGTCCGGCGACTTCGTGCGGCTGACGGTCGGCGACACCGGGACCGGCATGCCGGCCGAGGTGCGGGCGCGCGCCTTCGACCCCTTCTTCACCACCAAGGAGATCGGCAAGGGCAGCGGGCTCGGCCTGTCGCAGGTCTACGGCTTCGCCCGCCATTCCGGCGGCACCGCCTGGATCGACAGCGAGGAGGGGCGCGGCACCACCATCGGCCTGCTGATCCGCCGTTCCGGCACCGCCCCCCAGGCGGAGGCCGGGCCGGCAGCCCGGCCGGCCGGCGCCCCCCGCACCGGCGGCCATGTGCTGGTGGTGGAGGATGACCCGATCGTCGCCCTGACCGTCGCCACGGCACTGGAGGATGCCGGCTTCACCATCACCCGCGCCGCCACCGCGGACGAAGCCCTGCCGCTGCTGGCGGCCGGCCAGTTCGACCTGCTGTTCAGCGACGTGGTGATGCCCGGCAGCATGAGCGGCGTCGATCTGGCACGCACCGCGCAGCGCCTCTACCCCAGCCTTCCAGTGGTGCTGGCGACCGGCTACAGCGAGGAGGTGGTCCGCGCCACCGGCGTGATGGTCCTGCCCAAGCCCTACCGCATCGAACATCTGGTCGGCGTGCTGGATTCGATGCTGGCCGAAGCGGTCCGCCCGCGCCCCGGCTTCGGTTAAGACACCGGACCGTTCGGTGATTGAGCCAGATTAAGGACGCCTCCCCGGTCCGATGCTCTACTGTCGGGGTCAACATGCAGGGCAATCGCAATCGACAACCATGACGCCATGCAGGTGAAACCCGTCATTCCCGCGAAGGCGGAAATCCAGCAATTCCAGCTGTTTCCACAAGAGTTTCCTGGTTCCCCGCCTTCGCGGGGATGACGAGAGCACCCTCATAGGCCTTGGTTTCCAGATGTGATCGCCTCGGGTCAACCAGGGAGGCAGTTCATGGCACCGCTGGCCGAATCGGGCTCCACTGCGCAAACGCCTGCCGACATTCCATGGCATGCGCTCGACACCGCCGCAGCCGCCGGCCGGCTCGACAGCCCGGACGAGGGGCTGAGCGGCACGGAGGCCGCGGCACGGCTGGAACGCTTCGGCCCCAACCGCCTGACCCCGCCGAAACGGCGGCCGCCCTGGATGCGCTTCCTGGCGCAGTTCCACAATCTGCTGATCTATGTCCTTCTGGCGTCGGGTGCCGTGGCGCTGCTGATGCGGCACTGGACGGACGCAGGCGTGATCTTCGGTGTCGTGCTGGTCAACGCGCTGATCGGCTACATCCAGGAGGGCAAGGCCGAACAGGCGCTGGAGGCGATCCGCAACATGCTGTCGCCCCAGGCGGTGGCGATGCGCGACGGCCATGCCGTGACCCTGGCGGCGGAGGAGCTGGTGCCGGGCGACCGGGTGTTCCTGGCCTCGGGCGACCGGGTGCCGGCCGATTTGCGGCTGGAGCGCACGAAGGGGCTGCTGGTGCAGGAGGCGGCGCTCACGGGCGAGTCCGTCCCCGCCGCCAAGGCTTCCCTCCCCGTTGCCGCCGATGCGGCTCTGGGCGACCGCCTGGGCATGGCCTATGCCGGCACGATGGTGGTCCAGGGCCAGGGCACCGGCATCGTGGTGGCCACCGGCGACGGCACGGAAATCGGACGGATAGGCCATCTGCTGGCGTCGGTCGCGTCGGTGGAAACCCCGCTGCTGCTTCAGATGGCGCGGTTCGGCCGCTGGCTGACCGGCGGAATCCTGCTGCTGGCGGCGATCACCTTCGCCTTCGGCCGGCTGGTGCATGGCGAGCCGTGGCAGGACATGGTGCTGGCGGCGGTCGGGCTGGCGGTGGCGGCGATCCCGGAAGGGCTGCCGGCGGTGATGACCATCACGCTGGCGGTGGGCGTGACCCGCATGGCCAGGCGCAACGCCATCATCCGCCATCTGCCGGCGGTGGAGACTCTCGGCTCCGTCGGCACCATCTGCACCGACAAGACCGGCACCCTGACCCGCAACGAATTGCTGGTGCAGTGGGTCGTGACTGCCGACGGCACCTATCGCGTCGGCGGCAGCGGCTATGCGCCGGAGGGGGAGTTCAGCCGCGACGGCCGCCTCGCCGACCCGGCGCGCGAGCCGGTGCTGCTGGATCTGGCCCGCGCCGCCCTGCTGTGCAACGACGCCGACCTGCACCGCGATCCCGGCGGTGGCCCCGGCGGAGACTGGCTGCTCGCCGGCGACCCGACCGACGGCGCGCTGCTGGCGCTGGCGATGAAGACGGGGCTGGAGCCGGCCGACGAGCTGGGCCGATGCCCCCGCCGCGACGCCATTCCCTTCGAATCCGAACGCCAGTTCATGGCGACCCTGCATCACGACCATGCCGGCCACGGCATCCTGGTGGTGAAGGGCGCGCCGGAACGCGTGCTGGCGCTGTGCGAACGCGAGCGGCGGGCCGGCGGCAGCGGGCCGCTGGACCGGGAGCGCTGGTCCGCCCTGACCGCCGATCTTGCCGGCCAGGGGCAGCGGGTTCTGGCGCTGGCGATGCGCCGCACCTCCATCGACCTGTCGGAACTGATCGTCGACGATCTGGCGGACGAGGGGCTGGAACTGCTGGGGCTGTGCGGCCTGATCGACCCGCCGCGGGCGGAGGCCCTGGCAGCCGTCGCCGCCTGCCGTCAGGCCGGAATCGCGGTGAAGATGATCACCGGCGACCATGCCGCCACCGCCGCCGCCATCGGCCGGACCTTCGGCCTGCCGGACGGAGTCACCAGCGGGCCGGAGCTGGACCGCATGGACGAGGCCGGCTTCGCCGCCGCCGCCCGCGCCAACAGCGTCTTCGCCCGTACCACGCCGGAGCACAAGCTGCGCCTGATCGCGGCGCTCCAGGCGGACGGCGGGACAATCGCCATGACCGGCGACGGCGTCAACGACGCCCCGGCGCTGAAGCGCGCCGATGTCGGCGTCGCCATGGGCCGCAACGGCACCGAGGCGGCGAAGGAAGCGGCGGCGATGGTGCTGGCCGACGACAACTTCGCCTCCATCGTCCACGCGGTGGAAGAGGGGCGCACCGTCTACGACAATCTGCGCAAGACCATCCTGTTCATGCTGCCGACCAACGGCGCCCAGGCGGTGGTGATCCTGGTGGCGGTCCTGTCCGGCACCATCCTGCCGATCACGCCGGTGCAGATCCTGTGGGTCAACATGGTGACGGCGGTGACGCTGGGGCTGGCGCTGGCCTTCGAAGCGCCGGAACCCGGCGTCATGGCCCGCCCTCCCCGCCCGCGCGACGAGCCGATCCTGTCCGGCCCGCTGATCCGCCGGATGCTGGTGGCGCTGGTCCTGCTGGTGGCCGCCAGCTTCGGTTTCTTCCATGTCCAGCGGATGCAGGGCGGCGGGATCGAGGTGGCGCGCACCATGGCCGTCAACGCCCTGGTGGTGGGAGAGATCTTCTTCCTGCTGAACGCCCGCGGCCTGCACAGCCACGCCGGCCTGCTGGCCGGCATCGCCGGCAGCCGGCCGGTCTGGCTGTCCATCGCGCTGATGACCGTCCTGCAGCTGGTCTTCACCTACGCCCCGCCGCTGCAATCCCTGTTCGGCACCGCCCCCATCGGCGCCGCCGCCTGGGCGGCCATGATCGCCGCCGGGGGACTGCTGTTCCTGCTGGTGGAGTTGGAGAAGCGCCTTTCGAAGGGCTAAGACGCTCCGGTTGCCCATAGCTCTGTGCATAGCTTCCCCCCTGCCGCCGAGGCCCGGCAAGGTTGCAGCCGGGGAGATATACTAGTATCCCAAGGAGACGGCCGCCGACAGTGCCGGCCCTCCCCTTCCGGACACCCCCTGCCCGATCATGACCCTGGCCTTCCACATGATGCCGCTCGTCGGCACGATCCTGCTCCTTGTCTCCCGCCGCGTCAGCCTGCTGACGGCCGGGCTGGCCGGCATGACGCTGGCGTTCGTGACGATGATCGCCGCGCAGGCTCCGCTCGCCGGGATGCCGGACATGGCCATGCTGAACATGGCGGTGCTGACCAAGGCAGCCGTGAAGGCGGGCGAAGGGGCGTGGCTGGCGTGGCATGCCATGTCGATCATCGCCGCCGGCCTGCTGTTCCACCGCGCCTATGAGGCGCGCGGCATCCAATCCGCCGCGGTCGCGCAGGAGAACCGCCGGCGCGCCGTCTTCGTCGCCTGTTTCCTGGTCGGCCCCTTCGCGGAGTCGGTGACCGGGTTCGGCGTCGGACTGGTCGTTGCCCTTGCCATGTTGCGCCATATGGGGCTGCCGCCGGTCCAGGCCGCTGCCCTCGGCCTGTTCAGCCAGGTGCTGGCGGCCTGGGGCGCGATGGGGGTCGGCACGCGGGTCGGGGCCGAGTTGATCGGCGTGACCTTCACCGAGCTCGGGACGGCCAGCGCCCTGCTGATGGCGGTGGTGCTGCCCTGCCTGCTGCCGGTGTTCTGGGGACTGATCCACGGCTGCGGCCTGCGCTCCACCCCGCGCGAGCGGGTGGGCGACGTCGGCCTCCTGCTGTGTCTGGCCGGGCTGATCTGGCTGACCAACCGCTTCGTCGCCCCGGAACTGGGCGGCGGGCTGGCGACGGGCGTGCTGCTGGTGCTGGTGGAGGGGCCGCGCCTGCTGCGTAGCGATGGTGGCGGGCCGCGAATGGCGATGGCGGGGCTGATGGAGCGGCTGTGGCCCTATGTGCTGCTGATCGCGGCGCTGATGGCGACGCGGCTGCTGCCGCCACTCTCGGACTGGACGGCGACCTTGCTGGTGCTCGACCCGTTCGGCGGGCTGGCCCCGCTGGCCCTGCTGCGCCATCCCGCCACTTGGCTGGTGGTGATCGCCGCCATCCTGCTGGCCGGGCTGCCGGCCGCCAAGGCGGGCGAGGTGATCCGCGGCGCCCTTCGTGCGGCGCTGGTGCCGATGGCGGCAACGCTGGTCTTCGTCGAATTCGCCGCCTTCATGGCTGCATCCGGCGGCGCGGCGATGTTCGGACAGGCATGGCGCGAGATCGCCGGACGCTTCGCCGTGCTGGCGACCCCGCTGTTCGGCGGTGCCGCCGGCATGCTGACCGGTTCCAACACCGCGTCCAACGCCCTGATGATGCATATCCAGCTGAGCCTCGCCGCCGAGAGCGGCCTGCCGCCGATGCTGACCGCGGCGATCCAGACCGTTTCGGGGAGCATCTGCACCATGCTGACCCCCGGCCGCATCGTGCTTGCCGCCGGCCTCGTCGGACTGCAGCAGGCGGAAGGCGCCATCTACCGCCGCGCCTTGCCGATCGGGCTGGCCACCATCCTGTCCCTGCTGGCTGTGGTCGTCCTGATGGCCGGGGCAAAAAGCTGGGGCCTGATATAGCGTCCGGCTGCGCAGTGCCGCCGCCCTACCGCCCGATCATGTCGTCGATCCGCGGGATGCGGCCCAGGCCGCCGCCGCCAGCCGCAGGTGCGATGGCGGTCATCGAACAGGCGTGCCGATAGGCCACCGCGAGCACACCCATGGCAAAGGCCGGGTCCATGGACGGGACCAGCATCTCGTCGCAGGCGTATTCCGACCCGAACACCGTCTTGCAGAGGCTGTCATCGTCCAGGAACATGACGTTCATCGCCCAGGCGCCGAACCGTCGCCGGGGGATGCCCTGTTCGGAATAGACGATCCTGATGTTGCCGTGGCGCGTGTCCCGATGGACGCGCTGGAGCGCTTTGGTGACATCGGACCGCTGTCCTTCGATCGACTGAAGGAACACGCCACCGCATTCCACCATGAAGCCTGTGACACCGGCCTTCCTGTTGCTCCGTGCCGCCTCAAGGCATGACTGCTGGATATCGAGATAGGAGAGCAGAATCGTCAACTGGCTTCGGAAGACAACCTGCAACATGCTCGCGTCTCCACCAGAGATGTCTAAACCATTCGGACACTGATGCGATCTCTCCAAAATTAAGGCAAACACCAGCAACGTCACCGCACAAAATGGCCCACTGACTTTCCGTGCATGGCCTGACAACGGAAGACGGAAACCTCCCTACCCTTTCGATCAACGGGTCGGCCAGGCGGAGCACAAACGAAACGGGCCATGTGGGATGTCCCACATGGCCCGTTTCGTTTGTCAGGCTCCGGTCCGGACGGACCGCGTCAGGAAGGTCTCCTCACTCTGCCGGGGTGGCGACCATCGGAACCTCCAGGGCGCGGGCCTGGAACAGCTCCTTCCACTTCTTCAGGGCAGCGATCAGGATCACGAAACCCAGCGTCAGCATGATGATGGAGATGCCGGCGTTGAAGGGGTTGTAGCCCTTGGCGGCCTTGTTCAAGTAGACGTTGGCGATCATCCAATAGCCGGCGACGTTCACGGTGACGAACAGATAGGCCAGCGGAACCAGGCAGGTCAGCATGTAGACCCGCTTCTGCGCCAGCCGCAGGATGATGGTGGCGCCGATGATCAGGCCGACCGAGGCCATCAGCTGGTTCGACACGCCGAACAGGGCCCAGACCGAGTTGATGTCGCCCGAGGTCAGCAGATAGCCCCAGGCCACACAGGCGATGACGCTGGCGATGATCGAACCGGGAACCCAGTCCAGCCGCTTCATCGGGGCATAGACGTCGCCCAGCAGGTCCTGGATCAGGTAACGGGCGACGCGGGTGCCGCTGTCCACGGCGGTCAGGATGAACACCGCCTCGAACATCACCACGAACTGGAAGAAGTAGGAGGCGAGGCTGTTGAACCACGGAACGCGGGTGAAGATCTCGGTCATGCCGACCGCCAGCGTCACCGCACCGCCGGTGCGGCCGTAGAGGTCGAGGCCGATTTCCTGGCTCAGCCGCGGCAGATCGACCACGCTCATGCCCAGGGCCTTGAAAGCCGCCGGCGAGGAGTTGATGGCGAAGTAATCGGCCGGATGCAGCGAGGTGGCGGCGATCAGCGCCATGACGCCGACCAGGCATTCCGCCAGCATGCCGCCGAAGGCCACCGGACGGATGTCGCTCCACTTGTCGATCAGCTTGGGCGTGGTGCCCGACCCGATGAAGGCATGGAAACCGGAGATGGCGCCGCAGGCGATGGTGATGGAGATGAAGGGCCAGACCGGGCCGTTCAGCACCGGGCCGCCGCCATGGATGAAGTCGGTCAGGGCGGGGAAGCGGATCTCCGGGTTGATGAAGACGACGCCGACGACCAGCGCGCCGAACACGCCGACCTTCATGAAGCTGGACAGGTAGCCGCGCGGGGTCAGCAGCAGCCACACCGGCAGGGCGGTGGCGAAGAAGGCGTAGATGGGCAGGATGATGGCGACGGTCTCGGCATGCAGCGTCAACCACTCGCCCAGCAGCGTGCCCTGGATGTAGGGGCCGGCGAAGACCGAGGCGGCGATGGCGGCGATGCCGACCTGGGTGGCGCCCTTGGACGAGCCGGTGACCTTCTCGTAGAGGCCGAGCGCGATGGCGATCGGGATCGTCATGAACACCGCGAAGGCGCCCCAGGCGTTGCGTTCCAGCGCATGGACGACGACCATCGACAGGCCGGCCATGGTGATGGTGATGATGAACAGCATCGCCAGACCGGTGCACCAGCCGGCCACCGGGCCGAGTTCGGCCTTGGCGACCTCGGACAGCGATTGTCCCTTGTGCTTCATCGAGGCGAACAGCACGACCGTGTCATGCACCGCACCGCCGATGACGCAGCCGATCAGCAGCCACAGGAAGCTCGGCAGATAGCCGAACTGGGCGGCCAGCACCGGGCCGACCAGCGGGCCGGCGGCGGCGATGGCGGCGAAATGCTGGCCGGCGTTCACCCACTTCTTGGTGGGCACATAGTTCTTACCGTCGGCCAGGATGTGGGACGGGGTGACTTCCGAATCGTCGGCACGAAGAACCTTGCGCACGAAGAACACGCCGTAGAAGCGGTAGCAGAGCGTAAGGATGCAGAGTGTCGCGATCACAAAGGTTAGGGCGTGATCCATGACGGCTCTCCTGAAAAGGACGTGCCATCGGTCTACGCCGCCAATCCAAGCCCGTGGGGTGGAATGCCGCGAGCGGCAGTCAGGACGTGCCGAGCGGCAGCGGACAGGGGCCGAGCGGCGCCGCTCAAATCGCCATAGCGCCGCTCGGTGCGACGATGCCGCCGTTCGCCGGGAATCGGCCCCTTGCGCCGGGCGACGGCGCTAGTGTGGGACATCCCACACTGCCGGACAGCATCCCGGAGGCCAATCCATGTCCAGCTCGACCGCCCCCTGCCCCACGCCGCTGCGCAAGGCGCTGACAAACCTGCGCCGGCTGTTCAACGACGACTCCTATGAGCGTTACCGCGAGGCCCAGGCCCGGTTCGCTCCCGACGAGCCGCCGCTCGACCGCCGGAGCTTCAAGGCACGGCAGATCCTGATGACGCTGGGGCGGGGCTGCTGCGGCCGATAGGAGGGCGGCCATCAGGAAGATCGTGCGACCGGCTGCCCTTGCGCTCCGAATAGGCGCGGGTCAGCTCCGCCCCGAACAGGAAGATGACGGCGGAATAATAGACCCACAGCAGGATCAGCACGAAGGACCCGGCAGCGCCATAGACCGTCACCACGCCGCTGGTGGCAATGTAGAAGCCGATCAGGAGCTTGCCCACCGCGAACAGGAAGGCATTGACCGCAGCCCCCAGCCACACGTCGGTCCAGCGGATGCGGGTGTCCGGCAGGATCCGGTAGATCAGCGCGAACAGCCCGGTCAGCACCGTCCAGGACACCGCCATGTCGAACAGCCACAGCAGCGACGGCATCGCCGGCAGATAGCCGGCGGCCCACCCGGCAGCCCACCCGGCAGCCCAAGTGCCGACCGCCGCCAGGGCGGCGCTGACCACCAGCGAGACGATCAGCAGGAAGCCGATCGCCCCGATCAGCGCCAGGGCCTTCAATCTCACCCGCACCAGCCATGTGATGGTCGATTCCTGTGGCGCCGCCACCTTCCAGATGCGGTTCAGCGCGGTCTGCAGTTCGACGAAGACGGTGGTGGCGCCGACGACGATGGTTCCGATGCCGATGATACTCGCCAGGATGCCGGTGTCCCGCGCGCCGGCCCGTGCGATCAGATCCTGCAGGGTCTGGCCGGCCTCCCGCCCGACCAGCGCCGACAACTGCTCGACCAGCGCGCCCCGTGCCGCCTCGTCGCCGAAGACCAGCCCGGCCAGCGCGATCACCAGGATCGCCAGCGGCGCCAGCGAGAAGATGGTGTAGAAGGCGATGGATGCAGCCATGCTCATCGCGTCGTCGTCGATCCAGCCATAGGCCGCGTCGAGAACGATCGCCCACCACCGCCGCAGATGCCCCATCGCCGCCCCCCGATTTCCGCGTCACCGGTCAGGTAACACCAGCGGCTCTTGATCCTGACCTGTCAGGATCAAGAGCTTCGGCGGCATGGGCCGCCGCCGCGCCAGTCGGCGCGGATACCAGCGGTCATCATCAATGACCGCTGGTATAACACCGGCGGCGGCATTTCGGTCACGCGCGGCCCGAACGGCAACGGGCCGCCCGTCGCCGGGCGGCCCGCTTTCACGTCCTTGGGTTGGAGCGGGCGGGACCGATCAGCCCAGCAGCCCGATGTCGCCGTAGGGGATATGGTCGAAGCCCATCCCATGAACCGGTGAGTTCGCCGACAGGCTGAAGTCGTCCGCCCCCGGATTGACGAAGCCGGGATTCAGCGTGACGGAGCCCTTGTCGTATCCCGCGGCCTTCCACTCCGCCAGATCGCCCTTGCCGCCGCCGGCCATCACCTGCGGCCAGACATCGAACAGATCCTTGGACGCATCCAGGTTGCTGTAGAAGTTGTCGTGGATGTTGCCGACCCCGGCTGGGCCATAGATGTGGACGGCCATGCCCTCGCTGACATCGACGACATTGCCGGAGATGTCGTTGCCGCTCATCGCCTTGCCCTTCCAGCCGCTCCAGGCGACATCCTGCTGCAGGCCGATCTGGGCGCCGCTGTTGCCGGCGATCACATTCTCGGTGACCGTGTTGTTCCAGCCGCCATGCAGGAACACGCCGCCGATGTTGTCATGGACGACGTTGCCCTTCACCGTGGCGCCGCTGGTCCAGTCGTCGAGATAGATGCCCCAGCTCGCCACGCTGCCAGACGGGTTGGTGGCCGTGGTGCCCGACACGTCGTTGTTGACGACGCTGTGGCCGGTCAAATCCTGCTGGCGGTTGATCAGGTAGATGCCGCCACCGTCGTTCGAATCCAGGTTGGCGTCGATCACCTTGTTGAAGGCGATGGTCGCGCGGTAGGTCGCGTCGCTGCCGTCCGTCTGGACCGAGCCAACGGCGATGGCCTTCTCCGGAGAATTTTCGATCTGGTTGTGGGTGATCTTGACGTCGGAGCTGCCGTTGACCCAGATGCCGGCGTCGCCGCGGTCGGCGGCGTTGGGGTGGCGGATCAGGTTGTCGGACACCAGCGTGGCGTTGGAGCCGGCCTTGACGAAGACGGCCTCGGCACCGGTGCGGTCGAACTGGTTGCCGATGACCTTGCTGTTGGCGCTGTTCTGCACCGTGATGCCATAGCCGCCGCCGGTGACGCTGTTGTTGGCGAAGGTCAGGCCGGCGGCATTGTCGGCGAAGACATAATGACCATTGGCGACGCCGCCGGTGAAGGTCAGCCCTTCGATGGTCACATCCTTGGCGCCGCCGAGGCCGAAGGACACGGACGCCTGCGCGCTGCCGTGGATCACCGCCTTCTCGTTGCCGTAGCCGGTGAAGGTGACGCCCGAATCCTGGCCGTCCAGCCAGATCGGATTGTTCGGGTAATAGTCGCCGCCGCGCACATAGGTGGTGTCGATGGTGGGATCGGCACGCATGGCGGATTGCGCCTTCTGCAGCGAGGCGAAGGGGCCGTCGGTGCCGTCGGCATTGGGGGCGGCGAGCTTGCCGGACCAGCTGTCGTTGCCGTTCTTGGCGACATAGAAGCCGGGGCCGCTCGGCTTCGGCACGCCCGGAGTGGGTTCGCTGGGCGTGGGCTCGACAGGGGTCGGTTCGGCGGGCGCCGCCACCTTGTCACCGGCGAAATAGCTCTTGCCGGCCTCCACCGCCAGCGTGCCGTTCCACCACATCTGCTTCTGGCCGGCCACCACATCACGGCCATCCAGCGCGCCCTTGTCGTAGGTGACGATGTCGTCGGTCGGCAGGACCGATTTGCCGTTGATCGAGATCTCGTTGACGATCAGGTTGCGGTCCTTGCCGTTCACATATCCGTCATTGTCATACCGAACCTGCACCGTGTGGGCCTGGTCCTGTGCGACGTCCGTCTTGAAGACGAAGTCCTTGGCCGTGCTGCCCGTGGTGCCCTCACCGATCTTCTTGCCGTCGACGAGCAGGGTGAAGTGCGCCCGTTCGGTGCCTTCGGCGGTCACGATGATGGTCGAGTTCCCGGAGGTCGTGGCCATTGATCCGTATCCTTAGCGGTTGCGATGCGGCGCCACGATGGTCGGACCGCTGGGGCAATGGTGAGCCATTTTCCCAGCATTGGACGAATAGGTGGTAATTTCTGTTACAATCGTGAGATCAATCTCCAATACGCACAAAAGTTCATTGAACGGAATAGGCGAGACGCCCGTCAAATCCCTTGGATTCATCCCTTGCGATGCTTCCGGCTTCCCAGTGGTGTTCTTCCGGATACCCGCCGGACAACTGGGCCAGCGCCTTGTCTCAACAGGTCAGCAAAAGCAAAAAGGCCCCTGCCGCTCGGGAAGGAGCCTTTTCCGTTCGCAGTATGGCGGACCGATGGCGCGTCAGGTCGGAGTGACCCCGCTGCGGATCTCCACCCGGTTGGCAAGGCGGCCGCCGGTCTTCCGAGACCGGACGATACGGCTCACCCCATTCCCAGCCGTTCCTTCAGCGGCCCCAGGAAGCGCCGGCTGACCGGCACGGTGTGGCCGCCGGTGGTCAGGATCTCCGCCAGACCGCCGTCGACGAAATGGATCTCGCGGATGCGTTCCGGGTTGACCAGGAACTGGCGGTGGCAGCGGAACAGCTGGCTCTTTTCTTGGATGGTATGGAGCGTCAGTTCGGTGAAGCGCTCCTGCCCGTCCTCCCCCACCACATAGACGCCGGCCGGACGGGAGACGACATACTCGACGTCGGCCAGTTTCATCAGGGTGATGCGGTTGACCCCGGTGCAGGGGATATGGCGCAGTTCGGCCGCTCCCGGCAGGACGCCGACCTCCTGCGGGGCATGCTGGCGGCGCAGCCGCTGCAGGGTCTTGGCCAGCCGCGCCGGGTCGGCCGGCTTCAGCAGATAGTCGAAGGCATGCTCCTCGAAGGCCTTGACCGCATACTCGTCATGAGCGGTCAGGAAGACGATGCGCGGCATGCGGTCAGGGTCGAGCATGCTCAGCATCTCCAGCCCGCTGACCCGCGGCATCTGGATGTCGAGGAACACGACGTCGGGCGACTGCCGGTTGATGGCACCGATCGCCTCGATGGCGTTGGCGCATTCGCCGACGACGCGGATGTCGGCGGCCTCCTCCAGCATCCGGCGCAGTTCCTCCCGCGCCAGCGGCTCGTCGTCGACGATCAGGATGTTCATCATGGGCGGGCCATCGGGCGGTGGGCCATCATGCGGGCACGGTCTCTTCGATGGGCAAGGGCAGGCGCAGGGTGACGCGGGTGAAGACATCGGGGTCGCAGGCGATGGAGACGCCATACGCCTCACCGTAGCGGTTGCGGATGCGGCGGTCGACGATGGTCATGCCCAACCCGTCGCCGCCCGGCTTGGCCTCGTAAAGCCCGGCATTGTCCTCCACCGACAGCAGCAGGTCGCCGCCCTCCCGCTTCGCCGCGATGCGGACATGGCCGTCGCCCAGCAGCTGCGCGGTGCCATGCTTGATCGCGTTCTCCACCAGGGGCTGGAGCGAGAAGGCCGGCATCGCCGCATGGCGCAGATCGTCCGGCACCTCGATCTCCACCGCCAGCCGCCCGGTGAAGCGCGCCAGCTCGATCTGCAGGTAGGCGCTGACATGCTCGATCTCGTCGGCCAGCGTCGCCGTCTCGCTGGGGCGCTTCAGGTTCTTGCGGAAGAAGGTGGACAGGTTCTGCACCAGCTGGCGCGCCCGCTCCGGGTCGTTGCGGATGACGGCGGAGATGGTGTTCAACGCGTTGAACAGGAAATGCGGGTTCACCTGCGCGTGCAGCAGCTTGATCTCCGACTGCGCCAGCAGGGCCTTCTGCTGCTCGTAGCGGCCGGCCAGGATCTGGTTGGACAGCAGCCGGGCGATGCCCTCGCCAAGCGTCCGGTTGATGGTGGAGAAGATCTTGGTCTTCGGCTCGTACAGCTTGATGGTGCCGATCACCCCGCCATCCTCGCCGACCAGCGGGATGACCAGCGCCGCCCCCAGCCGGCAGGTCGGACTGATCGAGCAGCGATAGGCGACCTCGTTGCCGTCGGCGTAGATGACCTGATTGTTGGCGATGGCCTGATGGGTCTGGCGCGAGCTGATCGGCGTGCCCGGCAGATGGTGGTCGTCGCCGATGCCGATGAAGGCCAGCAGCTTCTCGCGGTCGGTGATGGCGACGGCGCCGACGCCGGTCTCCTCATAGATGATGCGGGCGACGCGGGTGCTGTTCTCGCTGTTGAAGCCGCCGCGCAGCACGCCGTCGCAGCGCGCGGCGATCTTCAGCGCCTTGGCGGAAAAGGCGCTGGACTGCTTCTCGTCCAGGACGCGGCGCTCCAGCAGGATGCGCATGAACAGCGCCGCCCCCAGCGTGTTGGCGACGATCATCGGGGCTGCCACCACCTCGACCAGATGCACCGCCGCCTCGAACGGCCGCGCCACCGCCAGGATGATCAGCATCTGCACCACCTCCGCCACGAAGGTGACGGCACCGACGCGCAGCGGGTTGAACAGCGGCTCGATCCGGCCCTGGCGCACCATGTGGCGATGGACCAGCCCACCGATCAGCCCCTCCGCCATGGTGGAGATGGCGCAGGCCAGCGCCGACATGCCGCCCAGCGAATAGCGGTGCATGCCGCCGGTCAGCCCGACGGCCAGCCCCACCGACGGCCCGCCGAAGATGCCGCCCAGCACCGCGCCGATGGCGCGGGTGTTGGCGATGCTGTCGTCGATGTGCAGGCCGAAATAAGTGCCCATGATGCAGAAGATCGAGAAGATCACGTAGCAGGCCAGCTTGTGCGGCCAGCGCACCGTCACATGGGTCAGCGGCAGGAACAGCGGCGTCCGGCTCAGCAGATAAGCGATCACCAGATAGACGCACATCTGCTGAAGCAGGGAGAGGATCAGGGTGAAGGGTTCGACAGGCATGGCGGCATTCCCGGCAGCCGCCGCGGACATCGGGCGCTGCTCCGCCGCCATCCTACATCAGCATGCCGTCGCCGCCGATGGGACATCCTTGCATCCCCGGCGATGGGCGGCGGCGATCACCGCCGACGCGGAGCCGGATGCAGCAGCGCCAGCGACGGAGTGACCGCCTGCCGCATCGCCGCCTCCCATTCGGTCATGGTGACGAAGCGGTATCCCCGCCGCTCCCCCTCCTCCAGGATTGCCGGCAGCGCGGCAACGGAAGCGGCCTTGGTGCTGTGCATCAGCAGGATGGCGCCAGGAGTCAGCCGCTCGACGATGCGGCGCCGGATGATGTCGGGACCGGTGTCCTTCCAGTCCTGGCTGTCGGCGGTCCACAGCACCGTCGCCATGCCATGGCTGCGCGCCAATGCCGCCAGCGCGTCGTCGACATCGCCGTAGGGCGGCCGGAACCATGCGGCCTTCACGCCGACCGAGGCCAGCGCCGCTTCCGCCTGCGCAAGGTTCCATTCGCGCTGGGCCGGCTTCAGGTCGGTGGTCATCGGATGGGTCTGGGTATGGCTGCCGACCTCGTTGCCCGACGCCGCGACCAGCCGGGCGATGTCGCGATGGGCCGGGATCTTGGCGCCGATATAGAAGAAGGTCGCCCTGGCCCCATGCGCCCGCAGGATGTCGAGGATGCGCGGGTCGTTGTCGTCCGGCCCGTCATCGATGGTCAGCGCCACCAGCTTGGTCCCCGGCAGCGTCAGATCCACCTGGCCGAGATCGAGGTCGGACCCCGGAATCAGATGCTCCGTCACGAAGGGTGCCGCTCCATGGGTGGCGGCATAGCTGCGCGGCCCGGCCATGGCGGAGGCGGCCAAGGTGGAGACGGCCAAGGCCGACACCAGCCCAAGCAGCAGGACGGCGCGGCGGAGAAGGGGGATCATCATCGCAAGGCACGCAGGGGCAGGTCGGGGGCCCTCTACTCCTTCCTAAAGGGGCAGGGCGGGCAGATGCGCGAGCTTTGCTCCCGGCGGCGATGCTGGACAAGCGATTTGTTGGGGGCCGGTGCGGTCCCCCCCGCCCTCATCCTCCGAACAGCCCCCTGTACGTTTCGCGCAGCAGGTTTTTCTGCACCTTGCCCATGGCGTTGCGCGGCAGCTCCTCCACGAAGTCCACCGCCTTCGGCACCTTGAAGTTGGCGAGCTGCTCCTTGCAGGCACGGATCACCGCCGCCTCGTCGACAGCGTCCGAACCCGGCCGGCGCAGAACCACCGCCACCACCGCCTCGCCGAAGTCGGGATGGGGGACGCCGATCACCGCGGACTCCACCACGCCGTCGATGGCGTCGATCGCCGTCTCCACCTCCTTGGGGTAGACGTTGAAACCGCCGGAGATCACCAGATCCTTGGCGCGGCCGATGATGTGGACATAACCGCGCCCGTCGATCCGGCCGACATCGCCGGTGATGAACCAGCCGCCGGGGCGGAACTCCTGGGCCGTCTTCTCGGGCATGCGCCAGTAACCGGAAAAGACGTTCGGCCCCTTCACCTCCAGCACGCCGATGCCGCCATCCGCGACCGGTTCCCCCGTCTTCTCGTCCACCACCCGCACCGACACCTCGGGCAGGGGGAAGCCGACCGTGCCGGGGATGCGCTCGCCATCCAGCGGGTTGGAGGTGAGCATCCCGGTCTCGGTCATCCCATAGCGCTCCAGGATGGCGTGGCCGGTGCGCGCGCGGAACTCCCGGTGGGTGTCGGCCAGCAGCGGGGCGGAGCCGCTGATGAACAGCCGCATATGGGCCGCCGCCTCCGGCGTCAGGCGCGGGTCGGCCAGCAGGCGGGTGTAGAAGGTCGGCACCCCCATCATCACAGTGGCGCGCGGCAGCAGTCGGAAGACCGCATCGGCGTCGAATTTGGGCAGGAACAGCATGCCGGTGCCGTTCAGCAGCACGCAGTTGGTGGCGACGAACAGCCCGTGGGTATGAAAGATCGGCAGGGCATGCAGCAGCAGGTCGTCCGGCCGGAATCCCCAGATGCGGTGCAGGGTGGCGGCGTTGGAGGACAGGTTGCGGTGGCTCATCATCGCCCCCTTCGACCGCCCGGTGGTGCCGGAGGTGTAGAGGATCGCCGCCAGATCGTCCGCCGCGCACGGCACGGTCGCGAACTCCGCATCCAACCCCGCCGCCCGCTCCGGCAGGGTTCCATCCCCGTCGATGCCGAGCGTCAGCAGGGTCCCCACCCCGGCCGCCGCCGCGGTGTCGGCCAGTGCCGCCGCGCTGGCCGGCGTGCAAACGAAGATCCTCGGCTGCGCGTCGCCCAGGAAATAGCCGACCTCGGCCTTGGTATAGGCGGTGTTCAACGGCAGATAGGCCGCCCCGGCGCGCAGGCAGGCGAGATAGAGGAAGACCGCCTCCGCCGACTTATCGACCTGCACCGCGACACGGTCGCCCTTGGCGACACCCAGTCCCGCCAGCAGCCGGGCATAGCGTCCGCTGATCTCCTTCAGGTCGCGATAGCTGTAGCGCCGTCCCGACTCCAGCTCGATGAACGGGGCGTCGGCATCGGCGGGAAAACGTGCGGCAACGATGTCGAAGAAATTGTCGGTCATTCTCGGTCGGCCCCTGCGGAACGGTTCGCCCATCATACACCGGCGCGGGGCAGGCGGAATCCCCTCTCCTCCGAAGAGGGAGCCACGCGTCTGCGACGCATGACTGTGGGACGTCCCACATCGGCGTCTTCGGATCTGTCGGACGAATATCGGCAATCCCACTCAACCGCAACGGATGTCACTCCCAGCACCTCCTCCTTAACGCAAAAATGTTTGCATTGCAGATTATTTCCGGTGGAAACGCCTGGAGTGCTCGCGTAAGCACGACTCACATCACGCGAAATTCTATTCGTCAAAACCACTTTTCATCCAGGCATCCACCCTTCCCGGCACCCCCGCCGGACGATTCAGGAGACGGAGCGTATGACGGCCAAAGATCCCTCCCCGATTCCCCCCTGCTTCGACTGCGCGACCAACGCCACCCAGCGGCTGGACGAGATGTTCATCGCCATGGGCCAGATGAAGCGCATCGCGCTGGGCCAGACGCCGGCGGAACGCGCGGTGTTCCGCAAGCTGCACGGCGCCGCCCATGGCCGGCTGGTGATGGACCCGAACCGGCCGGACTCCCTGCGCGTCGGCGTCTTCGCCAGGGACGAGCTGCCGGCCTGGATGCGCTTTTCCAGCGACACCGGCCCGACCTCGCCGGATCTGGGATCGACGCTCGGCATCGGGCTGAAGGTCTGGGGCGTCGATGGCGTCAATGCGCTGGGTGAGACGGGCGACGTCGCCGACTTCATCATGCAGAACTTTCCCGTCTTCTTCGTCGATAACGCCGAGGAGATGTGCGAGTTCACCTATGCCGGCACGGTCCTGAAGGACTATCCCGGCTATCTCAAGAAGCACCCGAAGACCGACGGCATCCTGAACGCCATGTCGGCACAGGTGGACGGCAGCGTTCTGACCACCCAATATTGGGCGATCCTGCCCTTCGCCTTCGGCCCGGATCGCTACGCCAGATACTCGCTGGTGCCGGAAGCGCCGCCGCCGGGGCATCCGGCGGTCAACGTGCCGACCGACGACAAGAACTATCTCGCCACCGACCTCGCCAACCGGCTGCTGGAGAACGAATACCGCTTCACCTTCATGGTTCAGGTGGTTCCCAAGAGCGCCGGCTATCCGCTGGACAAGGCGACGGAGGAATGGCCGACCGACCAATACCCCTACCAGCCGGTGGCGACGCTGATCCTGCCGAAGCAGGATGTCTGCGCCCGCGGCCAGGGCGACTATGGGCAGGAGCTGGCCTTCAACATCTGGCGCACGCCGGTGGAGCTGGCGCCGCAGGGCAGCATCGCCGCGGTGCGCAAGGTCGTCTACAACCACGGCGCCGACGTCCGCCATCAGGCCAACGGCCAGCCGCTGCAACAGCCGACGGTGCCGCGCACCCAGGCGCCGCCGCTGCCGAAGGACGACTGCATCGTCAAGGCGGTGATCTACCCGCCCATCGGCATCGCCCGCATCGGCAACGCGCCGGAGGGCTATGTCGTCGGTCCCGAGGTGCCGAATCCGAAGCCGCTGATGGCCGGCGACGACCCGGCGCAGAACCCCTATCGTGACGCCAAGGGCCGGCTTCTGCCGCAGGCCGCGCGCTTCCGCATCTATGGCGTCAACGCCATGGGCCGGATCGTCCGCGAGCTGACCGCCGCCGACAGCGGCGCCGACATCACCTGGAAAGTCCATCTCGCCAACCAGAAATCGGCCTGGTACAGCTTCCAGCTGGCGCTCGACATTCCCGAAGCGGCCTCCGCCGATCCGACGACCCTGCGCAACCCGACCGTGACCGACCGCAAGGCGCTGGTTCTCGACGCCGGGGAGGAGACGATCCGCGCCGGCCACGGCAAGCAGAGCCGCAAGCTGGTCGCCGGCAAGTTCATGCACCAGGGCGAGCCGGTCTATCTCGGCCGCATGTGGTGCGAGGAGGGCGACCATCGCCTGCTGGTCACCGGCGGCCGCGGCTTCTCCTCGTCCTACAACGGCACCAAGGCGATCACCTTCGGCAACAACGAGGGCTGGCACGACGACACCTCGGACGGGCCGGTCGATGCGGTCGTCAAGCTGAACGGCATGGAGCTGCCGGTCACCCCCGCCTGGATCGTCGTGGCGCCGCCGAACTACGGGCCGCAGCGCAAGTCCGTCCGCACCATGTGGGACCTGATGCGCGACGTGGCGATCCAGGCCGGCACGCTGCCGAAGCCCACCCGCCCCTCCTTCACCCACGACATCTATCCGGTGTTCGAGCGGATGACCGGGCTGCAATGGGTCAATGCCGGGTTCGCCGCCGGGTTCGGCTGGAACTCCGCCAACGACTTCACCAAGCCGGACTGGATCGCGCGGCTGAACGACCGCAGCCTCGCCAACCAGGAAACCCGGCGGGTGCTGAAGAACTCCTTCCGCCATGACGATGTCGACAGCTGGTCGCCGATGCCCTGGCCCTGGGTCTATGGCGACGCGATGAACATTCCGCCGGCCCAGACGCCGCGCCAATACACCTCGCTGACCCAGACCCAGCTGGAGTTCCTCGACCAGTGGGTCGCCGGCGATTTCGACGACGACTGGGGCAAGGTCCCGGTCTACACCGAGTTCGATCAGGTGCCGCTGGACCAGCAGGGCGAGGTGCTGACCCGCGCCGCGCTGGACTTCTGCCTGGCCGACGCCTTCCATCCCGGCTGCGAGATGACCTGGCCGGTCCGCGCCTCCACCATGTATATGGAGCCCTTCCGCTTCGCCCATGCGCCCAAGGGCTGGGTGGAGCCGGGCATGGGCGCCATCCTGTCCAGCGACACCGTGACGATTCCCAACGGCCCGCTCTATGGCCAGCTTCCCGGCGGCATCACCCGCTGGATGGCGGTGCCGTGGCAGACCGACACCGGCAGCTGCCGCTCCGGCTACGATCCCGGCTACGACCCCAACGTCCCGACCTTCTGGCCGGCCCGCGTGCCGAACGAGGTGCTGACCCGCGAGAACTACGAGATCGTGATGGACGCGGCCCAGCCGGCCCAGGTGCGTCTGGCCGCCTTCGCCAACCGCGCCGCCTGGGTGGCGCCGCTGGGCACCACCAGCTACACCGACCAGATCAACAACATGATCCATCACTTCGACCATCTCGGCGTGGTGGAGGTCAATCCCGGCCCGACCGATCCCGAAGGCGCCAAGCTGTTCCCGCCGCTGATCGAGGTGGAGGACCAGCACATCCCCATCCCCGACGTGGACGACACGGTGGACACCAAGGCGGTCCGCACCGCCCACCGCACCCTGTCCAGCAAGGCGCCGGCCCCGTCGGGCGGCGGCGGCGGGCTGCGGACGACCCAGCCGGTCGACCTCAGCCGGATCGACAAGGTCCGCCGCTTCCCGCGCGGGCTGCGGTGATCCGGACAGGCGCGATCGAGGCGGATGCGGTTGTGGTGGGGGCAGGCCCCGCCGGGGCCGCCTTCGCCCTCAACCTCGCGCCGCTGCGCCGGGTGCTGGTGCTGGACCGGCGGGACGGCCTTGCCGTCCGCATCGGCGAATCGCTGGCCCCGGCCGCCCGCCGCCTGCTGACCGACATGGGGTTGTGGGAGGCTTTCCTGGCGGAAGGCCATTCCCCCTGCCATGGCGGCCGGTCGGTCTGGGGCGGTCCGCTGCCGGTCGAGGCCGACAATCTCCGCGACCTCGACGGGCCGGGCTGGCACCTCGACCGTGGCCGCTTCGACGGATGGCTGCGCCGGGTGGCGGTGTCGCGCGGTGCGGCGCTGCTGGTCCCGGCCCAGCCCTTGTCGGTGGACAGGGCAGGGGAGGGCTGGCTGCTGGAGGTGGAAACCGCCGGCCGCCGCCTTCCCGTGCGTGCCCGCCTGCTGGTCGATGCCGGCGGGCGCGGCTCGCCGCTGGCGAAGCGGCTCGGCGCCCGGCGGACGGTGTCGGACCGGCTGGTCTGCGGCTGGGTCCATGGGATGGACGCCCCCGGCCGCCAGTCCGGCCTGACCTGGATCGAGGCGGAACCGGACGGCTGGTGGTACAGCGCCCCGCTGCCCGCGGGCCGCCGGGTCGTCGCCTTCCACACCGACGCCGACCTGCCCGCCGCTGCCGATGCCCGCGACACCGCATCGCTGCTGCGCCGGCTGCCCGGCTGTCCCGTGCTTTCGAATTCGCTGCGCGCCTGCGGCTTCACGCCGGACGGGCAGGGGGAGGGGAGAGGCGGCTTCTGCGCCGCCCACAGCAGCACGCTGTCACCCGCCTCCGGCGAGGGCTGGCTGGCGGTCGGCGACGCCGCCCTGGGCTTCGACCCGCTGTCGTCGCAGGGCATCTTCAACGCGCTCTACACCGGCCTCGCCGCGGCGGAGGCCGCCGACCGACATCTGTCCGGCGACCCCAGCGCGCTGCCCGGTTACGCCGCCGGCCTCGCTCCGATCCGCGACGCCTACCGCGCCCATCTGCACGGCTGGTACGGGCTGGAGCGCCGCTGGCGGGACCGCCCGTTCTGGAGCCGCCGACTGGCGGCTTGAGCGGTCAGGCCCCGTCTTCCGTCCCTTGGAGGATCGCATCGATCTCCGCGCGCAGCCGCATCAGCCGGTCGCGGTTGTCCGGATCGAGGTAGCGGCGCTGCTCTCGCACCACGGCGACATCGCGCATGATCCGCTTCACGCTGGCCTGCAGCGAGCGCATCGCCTCCTTCGGTCCGGGCTCCGGCGCCGCGGCGGTCTCGGCAGCCTCTCCCGCAACAGCCCCCTGGGCATGCTCGCGCTTGGCCTGCCGCACCGCCTTGACGCTCGCCCCTTCCTTGGCGCGCTCCCACAGCTCGGCGCGGAGCTCCGCCGGAGCGGCGGCGATCTCGATCATGACGGAGCGCGAGACATGGGCGAACGCCGTCGCATACTCCTCCCGCATCTCCGCCGGCAGGCTCATGATCGCCAGCAGCTTGGTCACGTCGGTGCGGTCGCGCCCGACCACGGCGGCCAGCTCGTCATGGGTGTAGCCGTGCTTGTCGATGAGCCGGGCCAGCGCCGCCGCATACTCCACCGCATTCAAATCGACACGCTGGACATTGTCGATCAGCCCGATCTCGTCCGGATCGCCGGAGGTCAGGATGGCGAAGACCGTCTTGCGCCCAAGCATCTCGTGTGCGCGAACGCGGCGCTCGCCACCGATCAGCAGATAGTCGCCCTGGGGCAGCGGGCGGACCAGGATCGGGTTCTGCAGCCCGTGCCGCTCGATGGAGGATGCCAGGCTGCGCAGTTCCGCCTCGTCGAAATGGCGGCGCGGTTGGTCGGGGTTGCGGTGAACACGGTCAAGGTCCAGTTCCACCACATGCGGGAAGCCGGCCGAGGTGCCGAACAGCCGGTCGCTGCCCACCGTCAGCCCACCCGGCATGGCGCCCGCCGCGACGCCGCCCGGCTCGCCGGCACCGCCCAGAAGCTCGCGGGTCTTGCGTTCGAACTTACGCGACATGGCCGGTCTCCCGGTTCTGGGCATAGGCGCGGATCTGGCGCGCCACCTCGCGGAAGGTCTCGGCCCCCGGCGCCTTGGGATCGCCGGCCAGCGTGATCATGCCGGCCGCCGCCGCCTTGCCATAGACGGTGGCGCGCGGGATGGGTTCGAAGACCGGCACCTGATCGGCGTAGGATTCCATCAGCTCCTGCAGCGTGGCGCGGTCCTGGGTCAGCCGGTCGTTGTACATGGTCGGGATGATGCCGGCGATGCGCAGGGTCGGGTTCACCCGGCGGCGGATGCGGCCAATGGTGTCGACCAGCCGTTTGACGCCCAGCAGGGCGAGCGCCTCCGTCTGCACCGGCACCACCACCAGTTCCGCCGCCGACAGCGCGTTGGCAGTGACCAGCCCCAGGTTGGGCGCGCAGTCCATCACCACGAAATCATAGGCATGCCGCACCTCGTCCAGCTTTTCCCGCAGGATCAGCCCGCCGGTGGAATCCGCCGCCAGCTCCACGTCGGCGTCGGCCAGCGACAGTCCGGCGGGCGCCAGATCAAGCCCGCGCTCCGCCGTCGGCATGATGACGGAGGTCAGCGGCTCTTCCGACCTCAGCACGTAGTAGAGGGTCTTGCGCTGCTGCTCCAGCGCGACGATGGCGGCGTTGCCGATGCCGACATGGACGGTGGCGTTGCTCTGCGAATCGCAGTCGATCAGCAGGACCCGCGCGCCCCCTTCGGTCAGGGCATAGGCGAGGTTGACGGCGGTCGCGGTCTTGCCGACGCCGCCCTTCTGGTTGGCGACCGCCAGATATGTGGCGGCGCGGGGGCGCTCGTCCGCCTTGTGGCGGGTCAGGAAATCGACCAGCTGCTGCGGGATCCGTTCCGCCCCGCTTTCCCAGCGGCTGATCCGCGCCTTGGTATAGCTGCGGCCAAGCTGCGCATTCAGCCATTCGGCGAACTGCGTCTGGTTCTCGCCGCGACGCTCGCGCAGCTGGCGCATCTCGTCGCCCGCAATCGACAGCATTCCCGTCATTCCCCCTCAACTGCGGCCCCGATATGGACGGCCATCCGGGCGGCCGGAGTCTGAGCAAGTTGCCGGAACTTTGTCAATGGAGGGCGCAGCGAGTTGCCACAACAATTGCCCCGGCATGGCCGCCACCGCCGGTCATACGGTAAAGACGCGGCGGATTTCGGCAAAGCGTTCCCCCGCGCACAGGTCGATGCGTGCCAATGCCATCTCCATCTTGATGGACGCGGTCTCCACCCCCGATCCGCCCCTCGGAAGTGGTCATCGCATCCTGCGCCATGTTCCCCGCCAAGCCGGCCCGGTTGGCAATCGACTCCGCTGCCGCCGAACGGCTCTGCGGAACAGGCCCGCCTGAACCTTGGTGACGCCCAATGGCGTCAGGCCGGGCGGCAAGTGTCTGGACTTTGAACTTTGGTGACGCTGCCATCCGAGCCGACTCGGCATGACTCCTGAACTTTGGTGACGCCGCCGGCGTGCGGCTTTGAACTTTGGTGACGCTGAGGGTCCGGAATCGACTCGACCGGGCGTTTGAACTTTGGTGACGCATCGGCGGGAAAGGGGGCGAAGAACGGCCGCGAAACCCGGAAAGCCTATCCCCGCTCCTCTGTCCGTCATTCCCGCGAAGGCGGGAACCCAGCCGACTCGGTCGGTTTCCATACCGCGCTCCCTGGCTCCCCACCTCTGCGGGGATGACGGGTAAGCCATTGAATTCAAACATTGTATCAATGATGGGCGAACAGCCGACCATCCGATGGCCGCCAACCAGGGCCCCGCAAGGCCGCCTCCCTTACCCGCTGGATTCCTTGAACTTTGGTGACGCCTGCCGCGATCCTGCCCGACCGGTTCACCCCGACTCGCCTGTGCAGGCGTCACCAAGGTTCAAACACACACGCTCCCGCACACCACGATTCGTCCACAGGCACTCCGGTTTTCCCCATGAACTCTGGTGACGCTTTCCTTGAACTGTGGTGACGCGACTCGGACTTATCCCCTGAACCTTGGTGACGAATCTAATAGCTGGTTCCAAATAGCTTCCAATTAGCCTGCGTCACCAAGGTTCAAATTGCCTTCGGCACGATCCGGGGTGTTGTATCTGGCAGGTTCGGTCATCCGGCGGTCACAGGACGGTCATAGGGGCCAGGAGCGGGTGACCAGGAGCGGGAGAGCGGCATGGGCAGCATTCATCGTTTGATCGAGACACATGGGCGCGACGGCGCACTGGCCCTCGTTTCGGACGAGGAACGGCCGCTGATCGACATCGCCGCCGCAGTCCAGGCTGCGGAGAACGGGAAGCTCGGCATCACCTATGCCGGATTCTGCCAGACGGCGCTGCCCCACCGCCAGCTTCCCGACGATCAGCATTGGGAACGGCCGGGCCACAAGGTCAAACTGGTGATCCAGCCAGGCGTGATCGAGGACCGCAACGGTGTCACCCGCCGAATCGGCGTGCCCTATGGCAGCCGGGCACGGATGATCCTGCTCTATCTCCAGACCCGCGCGATCCAGACCGGCAATCCGGAGGTGGAGCTTGGCGGCTCGATGCATGATTGGCTGAAGCGGATGGACATTCCGATCTGCGGCAAGGCCTATCGCGACGTCGAGGATCAGGCGGCACGCCTGTCCGCCTGCCATCTCACCTTCTTCACCGACGCCGACGGCGGCCGGCGGCAGAGCAAGGAATCGATCGTCGCCGACGCCATCCAGTTGCGCCGGCCAGACGACCGCCAGGGAACCCTCTTCACCGAGACGGTGCGCCTCAGCGACAGCTTCTTCAAGGCGCTGCGCGAACATCCGGTTCCGGTGGCGGAAGAAGCGCTGAAGGCGATCAGCGGCAAGTCGATGGCGCTCGACGTCTATATCTGGCTGGCTTACCGCCTGCATTCGCTGGAAAAGCCGACGCCGATCACCTGGGCGGCGCTGCACGGCCAGTTCGGCGCCGGCTACGCCCTGGTCCGCCAGTTCAAGACCAAGTTCATCCCGAATCTGAAATACGCCATGGCCGCCTATCCCGACGCCCGCGTCGAGGAGTCGGGCGAAGGTCTGATCCTCTACCCCTCGCGCCCGCCGATCAACGAGCGGGTGATGGCGCGCATCGCCTGATTGCAGGGCTGAACTTTGGTGACGGTGTGCATCCTCGGTCTTGAACTCTGGTGACGCAATACTGACCGCGATGCCCGTCACCAGAGTTCAGAGCCCCAACAGTCAGGCATCCGCGGATTTAATACCCACGCTTAACCATTTCTCGGGTTTGTGATAGGAAAAATAGCCTGTCAGAGAATCCGGGAGACCGCGTGTGTCCAGCGATGTTCCATCGCCGTCCCCCCTGTCGCCGTACGATTCTCCTCGCGATGAGTTGAACCACGAAACAGGTCCGAATTCCTGTTTCACCCTGTTTCAAACGTTCCATGCCCTCTCCGTCTTGGAGGCGGCGAAGGGAGAACGGGTGCTACGCCCGGCCACCGGAGACATCCCGCACATGGCCGCGCGGCAACGCTCCGTTCAGCCCATCCACCCCGGTCTGAACAGCACGGGCAAGAGCGGTACGGGCCAACACCACCAGCAGGTCGGTCTGGGTGACCATTCCAAGGACGCAGCGGTTCTGGTCAACGATCACCACGTCATGGGTACGCCCGTCCGACAGGCGGCCAAGCAGGCGGAAGACCGGTGTATCCGGCAGTTCGACCGTTGCCGGAGCCATCACGCTGTCGACGCGGGCGCCGCTGCGGCCGGTATGGCCGTGCGACAGCTGCTCGTGTCCGACGATGCCGACGACGGCGTTCCGGACATCCACCACCGGCAGGGTGCGGAATCCATGCTCCAGCAGCCGGGCGCGTGCCACCTGCGTGTGGGTGTCCGGCGTGACCGAGACGACGTCGCGGGACATGATGTCCCGGCAACTGATGTCGGCATGCAGCCGTTCCAGCGCATGCAGCTCGGCATTGACCAGCAGGGCGCTCAGGTCCTCGCGGCTGACGTCCAGCGTCTCGGCCAGCCGGCGCAGCGCCACGTCCATGTCGCTCTGGGTCAGGCCGGGGCGCAGCTGCGGTGGCGGATCGCCGGTGCGGTGGGTGTTCACCGCCTTGTGGGGATAGCGGTGGCCGGACAGCCGGTGGAACATCAGCCCGGCGGTCAGCAGCAGGATGGAGTTCACCGCGACGGGGAAGAAGGCGAACTTGATGCCCATCTCCGTCACCGCCGGTCCGCCCAGCACCGCGGTCAGGGCGGCGGCTCCGCCCGGCGGGTGGAGGCAGCGGGTCAGCGACATGGTGGCGATGGCCAGCGCCACCGCGGCGGCCCCGGCCAGCATCGGGTCGGGAATGATGGCGGCGACCAGCACCCCGACGACGGCCGACAGCGTGTTGCCGCCGACGATCGACCAGGGCTGCGCCAGCGGGCTGGCCGGCACGGCGAACAGCAACACCGCCGACGCCCCCATCGGCGCCACCAGCACCGGCGCGCTGGACATGTAGGCCAGCATGTTGCGGCAGAGCAGCCCTGTCGCGGCGATGCCCAGCAGCGCGCCGCAGCAGGCGATCATGCGGTCGCGCAGCGTGGCGCCGGGCAGGATCGGCCGGAACACAAGCTCCCCCAATCCCGCCAGCCGCTTGCGCAGGGCAGCGAACTTTCCCCTTGTCATTCGGTCCCCATCCCCCTGATTACGCACTCGGCAATCTGCCTGTTTCATTGGCAAAGTGGGGGCAGGCTAAAACCTCAACAGAACTTGAGGTCAAGCGGAAAGCACGCCAGACTGGCGGGACAGAGGGTTGCGGAAACCGGGAGGGGCCGAATGTTGTCGCCGGAAGAGTATGACAAGGATCTGACGGTGGGCGAGGTCGCACGCCGGTCCGGCGTGGCGGTCTCGACCATCCATTTCTACGAGGCGCAGGGGCTGATACGCAGCTGGCGCAATGCCGGCAACCAGCGCCGCTTCTCCCGCGACGTGCTGCGTCGGGTGGCGGTGATCAAGGTGGCGCAACGGCTGGGCATCTCGCTTGCCTCCATCGCCGACGCGCTGAACGCGCTTCCGGACGACCGCACCCCCACCACCGCCGACTGGCAACGGATGTCGGAGCGCTGGCGGCAGGAGCTGGACGAGCGCATCGTCAAGCTGACCAAGCTGCGCGACAATCTGGATGGCTGTATCGGCTGCGGCTGCCTGTCGATCCGCGACTGTCCCCTGCGCAACCCGTGGGACGAGCTGGGGGATGGCGGCGCCGGGCCGCGCCTGCTGGATCCCGCATGAGGGGAACCGACAGGCGCGGCGGCACCTCCTGTGCCGTCAGTCGACCTTCAGCGTCAGCGTGCCCATGGTGCCGTAGCGGGCGACCGACCGGCTGCCCGGCTGGACGAAGACGGTGCCGGTGCAGGAGCCGGTGGTCACCACCTCGCCGGCATGCAGGCCGCCGAAGCTGCGGGTGCCGACATTGGCCATCCACACCAGCAGCCGCACCGGGTCGCCGGCGCTGTTGCCGCCGACCGTTTCCACCTTCGTCTCTCCGTCGACCTCCAGCGTCACCGACTCCTTCAGCGGGTCGAGGGCGCGCCAGTCGGCGATGGCCGGGCCGACGATCAGCGCACCATGGTTGAACTGGTCCGCCATGTGGCTGAGCCGGTCCTGGCTGCCGAAGCCGGTGAAGCGGGTGTCGACGATCTCCCAGGCCGGATGGACCGAATCAACGGCATCCAGAACCTCCTCCCGCGTATAGGGCTGCTCGCGCGCCGGCAGATCACGGGCGAAGCGGTAGGCGATCTCCGCCTCCACCCCGATGACCTGGAACAGGTTGGCCGGCAGATGGTCGGCGCCCTCGAAGACGGTGGCGGCGTTGATCGGCGCGCGGAAGGGCTCTGCTTCCGGGGTGGCGGCGCCGACCTTCCAGGCGGTGACGGGGCCCAGGCGGCGGGCGACGGCGTCCTGGATCGCATAGGCCTCCGCCTCGTCGGCGGGGCGGCGGTCCAGCCCGGTCAGCCATTTGCGGGTCTCGCGCGCCGCGATCAGGGCCTCGACGGTATCGGTCATGATGACAGGTCTCTATGGTGGAGGGGAAAGGGAATGGGCGCCGCAGGAATTGCGGACGACCAGCCGGCTCGGCAGGATGATCCGCTCGGGCCAGCGATGCGGCGCAGGCGGGCAGCCTCCAGCCCCAGCGCCACCTCATCGTTGTAGCACAGGGCCGCCGTCGGAGCTTGCGGCCGATTGGGCAGATCGTGCGGCGGCTTGGTCACGACGGCGGGATCTCATACCACGGCGGTCGGCAGCGGCCGGCCGGCGAAGAAGGCGTCCAGATTGTCCAACACCAGTTGGCCCATCGCCGTACGTGTCTCCACCGTGGCGCTGGCCTGATGCGGCTGCAGGACGACGGTGTCGAGGCCGTGGAATCCCTCCGGCACGTTGGGCTCATCGGCGAAGACGTCCAGTCCGGCCCCGCCCAGCCGGCCTTCGGTCAATGCGGCCAGCAGCTCCGGCTCGTCCACGACGCTGCCGCGGGCGACGTTGACCAGGATGCCGTCGGGGCCCAGCGCGTCCAGCACGGCGCGTCCGACCATGTTGCGGGCGTCCGGCCCGGCCGACGCCGCCACCACCAGCATGTCGCTCTCCCGTGCCAGATCGACAGGCGAGGCGACGAAGCGGTAGGGCACGCCGTCGCGCGGCTTGCGGTTGGTATAGGCGATGGTCATGCCGAAGGCTTCCGCGCGCTTTGCGATGGCCTCGCCGATGCGGCCCAGCCCCAGAATGCCCAGCCGCTTGCCGCTGACCTTGCGGGCGAGCGGCAGCTTGCCCGTCGGCCATCGTCCGGCGCGGACGAAGCGGTCTCCCACCGTCATGCGGCGCGAAGCGGCGATCAGCAGCCCGATGGCGAGATCCGCCACGTCGTCGGTCAGCACGTCGGGCGTGTTGGTGACGCGCACGCCGCGGCCGCGACAATGCTCCAGGTCGACCGCATCGGTGCCGACGCCGTTGATGGCGACGATCCCCAGCTTGGGCAGGGCATCGACCACCGTGTTCTTCACGCCGGTTCCGCCGCCGGTGACGACGGCACGCACCCGGTCGGCCAGTTCGGCGATCAGTCGGCCGCGGTCGGGTGCCGCCGACAGGCGGTGGACGGTATAGGCCGCGTCCAGCGCCTGTTCGATGGCGGGCATCATGGGTTCGACGAGGAGGATTTCTGGCTTCATCACGACTGTCCTTGGTGGAACGAGAGGTCCTGGAGTGAGCCAAAATCTGGCCGAGGAAGCTCCGTGTCCGCTCCGATTTCGGGGCGGTGAGGACCTCCTCCGGCGTGTTTTGCTCGACGATTTCGTCGAGGTCCATGAAGATCACGCGGTTGGCGACCGACTTGGCGAATTCGATCTCGGTCTGGGGCTATGGCTGGGGTCGGTGGTGATGATGTTCGGTTGCGTGGTGGCCCTGGTCTATGGCGTCGATGCCGATGGCAAGGGGCTTGAGGAGATCGCTGCACCACTGAACAAGGCCGACCGCAACCGCGCGGTAGGGGAGGCGGCGGAGACGATCTGACCGCAGCCGTGTCTCATCCGGGATTGGTGGTTCCCGATGCATGGGCGCCGCTCAGGAACAGCCGCACCGCCTGCCGGACATAGCGGTCGAGGTTGGGGATGGTCGGCGCGCTCTGTGGCAGGATCAGGCGGCGCATCAGCAGGTTGCCGGTGACCATGCCGAGGAAGGCCTGGGCGGCTACGGCCGGATCCTCGATCTTCAGGGTGCCGCTGTCCGACAGGCGTTGCAGATACTCGGCAAGGCGGCGGATGGCGTTTTCCGGGCCGATGCGGAAGAAGGCCTCGGCGATGTCCGGCACGCGGTCGCCTTCGGAGATCAGGATGCGGACGGTGCCGGTCGTCTCCTCGTTCAGCAGGGCCTTGACCAGATGCAGGGCGAAGGCGGTCAGCCCGGCCTCCGGCGTGACGCGGTCGTCCGCCTGGGCCGGGGCGAGGCCGGCGAGGATCATGGCGTTGTCCTCCTCCATGATCGCGCGGAACAAGCCTTCCTTGTCGCCGAAATGCTCGTACAGCGTGGCGCGGGAACCGCCGGCCACCGCGATGATGTCGCTGAGCGTCGTCTTCTCGAATCCTTTTTCGATGAACAGCCGCCGCGCGGCGGTCAGGATCGCCTGCCGGCGCGCCAGTCCGCGCGGTCCGCAGGTGGCAGGTCCGGCAATGGTTCCGGCGGCGGCATCGGCCTTGTGACTGCTGTTCGTCATGATGCGCTTCCCTCCGCCGCGGCGGTTCCCGCGTCCGGTTCGATTGTTCGTTCCACGCCGATGCGCGTGCGCCACTGTAGAATGTCTGCACCGGGAGGGGAGCCAGGCGCGACCTGCAGTAAAGACACAGGGCAAGCCCCCTCCGGCAATGTCATCGCGACAGCAGGATCGGCGTGTTCGCCTTGGCCAGAACGGTCCGGGTCGTCCCGCCGAAGACGAACTCGCTGATCCGCGGCCGGCCATAGGCGCCGATCACCAGCAGATCGGCATCGACCTCGCGCGCATGGTCCAGCAGCACGGTGCCGGCATCGGTGCCGGAACGCTGCTCAAGCACCACCTCGACCCCGTTGCGGGCCAGGTGGCGGGACATGTCGGCCCCCGGATCGCCGCCGAGCAAGCCGTTCGGCCGTGCTTCTGGCACCACGACCAGATGAACCACCTCCGCCGCGATCAGGAAGGGCATGGAGAGCGCGATGGCCGTCGCCGCCTCTCGGCTGCCGTTCCAGCCGACAACGATGCGCCGGCCGATACGGTGCGACGGCCAGCCAGCCGGCAGAAGCAGGGTGGGCCGGCCGGAGGCGAAGATCACATCCTCCGACAGGCTGAGCAGCCGTGCCGGCCGGGCCGGCCGCAGCGGCGGCCCGACGATGGCGAGGCTGGCATGGCGCGCATGGAGCATCAACGTCTCGCCATCCTCATGATTGGACAGGCGCCATTCGCCGCTGACGCCGGTGTCGGCGACGATGCGTTCGAACAGCGTCCGCGATTCCGTCGCCGCGTGGCGGGTGGCGGTCTGATGCCGGCGCAGCATCGCTTCCAGTCCACCGCCGCGGGCGAAGCTGCTGCCGGGCGTCAGTTCCAACCGGTTGGCGACGAAGGTGGCGATCAGGTGGGCCTGCCAGCTTCGCGCCAGGGCGGCGGCATAGGCGAGCCGTCCGGCCCGCTCCTCATCAGCCTCGATGAAAACGACGATGTCCTTTGGCATTCCCGAGGGTATTCTGGGGGACGTTCCGGGGGGCATTTCGCGAGCCTCTTGCTTGGCGGTTCGTTGGGAAGCGTGATCGATCGGGTTGCGGTTCCGTCAGGAGGCGTCCCGGGGCGGGGCGGTGCCGCGCAGGAACAGGCTGACGCTGGCTCGCACATAGGCCTCCACCGCCGGCATATCGACCGGCCGGTCGGGCAGGATCAACCGCTCCATCAGGAGGTTGCCGGTCACCATGCCGCAGAAGGACTGTGCCGCCACATCGGCGTCGGCAACGCGGATCCGTCCAGCCGCGGCCAGTTCGCGCAGACAGCCGGCCATCCGGTCGCGGATGCGTTCCGGACCGACGCGGACGAAGGTTTCGGCGAGGTCGGGAATGCGGGCGCCTTCGGAAATCAGGGTGCGCAGGATCGCCGTCGTCTGCTGTTCCGTCAGCGCATGCATGATATGCAGGGCAATGCGGACCAGCCGCTCCTCCGGATCGACACTCTGCTCCGAAACGCTGCCGGTGGGGCCATCGAAGGCGAGGGTGTCCGGTGCCATGCCGTCCAGCACCCGGGCGCAATATTCATCCATCATGGCGCGAAACAGGCCGTCCTTGTCGCCGAAATGGGCATAGAGAGTCGTGCGCGATCCGCCGGCGACCCGCAATATGTCGCTGAGCGACGTTCCGGCATAACCCTTCTCGACGAACAGCGCCGCCGCGGCATCCAGCAGCGCCCGGCAGCGCGCGTGTCCCCGCGCGCCCGTTCCGGCACCGTAGTCCACCCCCTTTTCATCCAGCCCCGTATCGGGCATTGCGGAACCCCCTTGCGCGCTGCAGCGTTCTGAATGTATCGTCTGGTACAGTGTACTGTATGAGACAGTACTAAGCAACGGGGATGTGCCGGTCCATCCGCAGCCCGGCCTTAGCAGGGAGACGGGACCGCAGACACGCGGCGCCGAGACGAGGAAAGAGATGTTCAGATCCAACTCATTCATGACGTTGGCCGCGGCTGCTGCGATGGTCGCGGTGCTCGCCGGTTGCAACCAGCAGAAGCAGGCGGCCGGCCAGCCCCAGGCCGGCGGTCCGCCGGAGGTGTCGGTCATCACCATCGGGCCGCAGCGCCTGACCGTGGCGACCGAGCTGCCAGGCCGCACTGCCGCCTATCGGGTGGCTGAAATCCGCCCGCAGGTCAGCGGCATCGTGCTGAAGCGCCTGTTCCGCGAGGGCAGCGACGTCAAGGCCGGCGACCAGCTCTACCAGATCGACCCCGCCACCTACGAAGCGTCGCTGGCGAGCGCCCAGGCCGACGTGCAGAAGGCCGAGGCGAACCTCCAGGCTGCACGCAACAAGGCGGCGCGCTATAGCGATCTGGTCAAGAACAGCGTGGTCAGCAAGCAGGACTTCGACGATGTCCAGGCATCGCTGAAGCAGAACGAGGCGCAGGTCGCCTCCGCCAAGGCCGCCTACAACCTTGCCAGCATCAATCTGAATTACACCAAGGTCTTCGCCCCGATCTCCGGCCGCATCGGCAAGTCGGCGGTGACGGAAGGCGCCCTGGTCACCTCCAACCAGGCGACGGCGCTGGCGACCATTCAGCAGTTCGATCCGATCTATGTCGACGTGACGCAGACCGCCTCGCAGCTGATGAAGCTGCGCGACGATATGGCGAGCGGTCGCATCCGCCCGGCGGAGCCCGGCAAGATTCCGGTGACGCTGTTCCTGAACAGCAACGGCGACGACACCCCCTATCCGGCGAAGGGTGAACTCCAGTTCTCCGATGTGACGGTGGATGCGGGCACCAGTTCCGTCCAGCTGCGCGCGGTCTTCCCCAACCAGAACAGGGAGCTGCTGCCCGGCCTTTTCGTCCGCGCCCGCGTCGAGCAGGGCGTCGCCGAGAACGCCATCACGGTCCCGCAGGCGGCTGTGACCCGCGGACCGGACGGCACCGCCCGCGTCTGGGTGGTGGGTGCCGACAACAAGGTGGCCCAGCGCACCATCAAGACCGAACGGGCGGTCGGCAATGTCTGGCTGGTGTCGGACGGTCTGGCGGCGGGCGACCGGGTGGTCGTCGAAGGCTTGCAGAAGGTCAAGCCGGGTGCCGAGGTGAAGCCGGTGCCGGCCCAGAACGCCCTCGCCGCGCTGCCTGAAAAGGCTGCTTCGGCCCGCTGATCCAGGACACCGTCCGCAGGAACCGCTCCCATGTCCAAATTCTTCATCGACCGGCCGGTCTTCGCCTGGGTCATCGCCATCGTCATCATGATGGCCGGCGCCCTGGCGATCCTGCAACTGCCCGTCGAACAATATCCGAAGATCGCACCGCCGACGGTGTCGATCACCGCCAGCTATCCCGGCGCTTCGGCCAAGACGCTGGAGGACACGGTCACCCAGGTCATCGAACAGAAGATGACCGGGCTCGACCATTTCCGCTACATGTCCTCCAACAGCGACTCCTCCGGCAACGTCACCATCACGCTGACCTTCGAGCCGGAGGCCAATCCCGACATCGCCCAGGTCCAGGTGCAGAATAAGCTGCAGCTGGCGACTCCCCTGCTGCCGCAGGAAGTCCAGCAGCGCGGCATTCAGGTGTCGAAGGCCGGCAACGACTTCCTGCTGGTGGTCGGTTTCGTGTCGAGTGACGGGCGCCTCAGCCAGGGCGACATCTCCGACTACGTCACCTCCAATCTGCAGGACACGCTGAGCCGCGTCGAAGGTGTCGGCGACATCACCGTCTTCGGTCCGCAGCATGCCATGCGCATCTGGCTCGATCCCGACGCGCTGAACAACTTCGCGCTGACGACCACCGACGTCTCCAACGCGGTCAAGACCCAGAACGCCCAGGTATCCGCCGGCCAGCTCGGCGGCGCGCCGGCGGTGCCGGGCCAGCAGATCAACGCCACCATCAGCGCCCAGTCGCGCCTGCAGACGCCCGAGCAGTTCGGCGCCATTCTTCTGCGCGTCAACCCCGACGGATCCCAGGTGCGGCTGCGCGACGTGGCGCGGATCGAGATCGGGTCCGAAACCTACGAGATCAACGCCGCCTATAACGGCAAGCCGGCGGCGGGCATCGGCATCAAGCTGGCGACCGGCGCCAACGCGCTCGACACTGCCGCCGCGGTCAAGGCGCGGGTGGCGGAACTGCAGCCCTTCTTCCCGGAGGGCATCGAGGTCATCTATCCTTTCGACACGACCCCCTTCGTTCAGCTGTCGATCGAAGAGGTGATCAAGACGCTGTTCGAGGCCATCGTCCTCGTCTTCGTCGTGATGTATCTGTTCCTGCAGAATTTCCGCGCGACGCTGATCCCGACCATCGCCGTGCCGGTGGTGCTGCTCGGTACTTTCGGCGTGCTGTCGCTCTTCGGCTTCTCGATCAACGTGCTGACGATGTTCGGCATGGTGCTGGCCATCGGCCTGCTGGTGGACGACGCCATCGTCGTCGTCGAGAACGTCGAGCGCGTGATGAGCGAGGAGGGGCTGCCCCCGCGCGAGGCGACGCGCAAGTCGATGGACCAGATCACCGGCGCACTGGTCGGCATCGCGCTGGTGCTGTCGGCGGTGTTCGTGCCGATGGCCTTCTTCGGCGGGTCGGCCGGCGCCATCTACCGCCAGTTCTCGCTGACCATCGTATCGGCGATGGCGCTGTCGGTGCTGGTCGCCCTGGTGCTGACGCCGGCGCTCTGCGCCACCATCCTGAAGCCCGTCGCAGTCGGTCATGGGCATGCGAAGAGGGGTTTCTTCGGCCTGTTCAACCGTGGCTTCGACGCCAGCAGCCGGGTCTATGTCCGCGGCGTGCGCGGTGCGGTGAACCGGCTGGGCCGCTATTTCGTCGCCTATCTGCTGATCCTCGGCGGGCTGGGCTACCTGTTCCTGCAGATGCCGTCCTCCTTCCTGCCGACGGAGGACCGCGGCCAGCTGTTCGTGCTGTGGTCGGCCCCGCCGAACGCCAGCGCGGAGCGCACGGCAGAGACAGCCAAGGCTGTCACCACCTATCTCCTGGAACAGGAGAAGGACAGCGTCGAGGGCCTGTTCTCCATCGTCGGCTTCAACTTCTCAGGCCGCGGCCAGAATGCGGGCATGGCCTTCGTCCGGCTGAAGGACTGGAGCGAGCGTCCCCTGCCGTCGCAGAAGCCGCAGGCCATCGCGGGCCGGGCGATGGGGGCGCTGTCGCGGCTGAAGGATGCGGTGGTCTTCGCCTTCCTGCCGCCGTCGGTCCCCGGCCTCGGCAACGCCACCGGTTTCGATCTGCAGCTGGTCGACCGCGGCGGATTGGGTCATGACCGGCTGATGCAGGCGCGCAACCAGCTGCTGGGCATGGCGGCGCAGAACCCGAAGCTGGTCGGCGTCCGCCCCAATGGCCTGGAGGACACGCCGCAGTTCAAGCTGGATGTCGACCGCGAGAAGGCGAGCGCGCTCGGCCTGTCGCTCAGCGACATCAACACGACGCTGTCGGCGGCCTGGGGCTCGTCCTACGTCAACGACTTCATCGACCAGGGCCGGGTGAAGAAGGTCTATCTGCAGGCCGACGCGCCCTACCGCATGCAGCCGAGCGACATCGACCGCTGGTACGTGCGCAATTCCAGCAACCAGATGGTCCCCTTCTCCGCCTTCACGACGGCGCAGTGGATCTACGGTTCGCCGAAGCTGGAGCGCTACAATGGCTCGGCGTCGATCAACATCCAGGGGGCTCCCGCGCCGGGCATCAGCTCGGGCGAGGCGATGGCCGAGATGGAGGCGATGATGCAGAAGCTGCCTCCGGGCATCGGCTACGAGTGGACCGGCCTGTCCTACGAGGAGCGGCTGAGCGGCTCGCAGGCGCCGGCGCTCTATGCCCTGTCGATGATCTTCGTCTTCCTCTGCCTGGCGGCACTCTATGAGAGCTGGTCGGTGCCGGTGTCGGTCATCCTGGTGGTGCCGCTGGGCGTCATCGGCGCGGTCGTCGCGGCAACGCTGCGCAGCCTGCCGAGCGACGTCTACTTCCAGGTCGGCCTGCTGACAACCATCGGACTGTCGGCGAAGAACGCCATCCTGATCGTGGAGTTCGCCAAGTCGCTCTACGACCAGGGCATGGAGCTGAAGGACGCGGCGGTCGAGGCCTGCCGTCAGCGTCTGCGGCCGATCATCATGACGTCGCTGGCCTTCATCCTCGGCGTTCTGCCGCTGGCGATCAGCACCGGCGCCGGGTCGGAAAGCCAGAACGCCATCGGTGTCGGCGTGATGGGCGGCATGATCTCCGCCACCGTGCTGGCGATCCTGTTCGTGCCGGTCTTCTTCGTCGCGGTCTACCGTCTGTTCGTCCGCCGCCGTCCCAACCAGGGGGCGGTGCCGCACCCGGCGGCAGGGGACTGAGCGGGCAGGCTCCCGCCCTAGAAACGCAAAAACGCCGGATCCCTGTGGGTCCGGCGTTTTTCATGCGGCAGGGTGGAACATCATGGAACAGGTCCGCCCCTTCCGTTCAATTTGCCCACCGCAATCGGATCGTGGGACGTCCCACGATGGAAAGGATCTGTTTGCGGGCGCTTATTGGAGAGTTAAATCGCAAAGGCCGTGATCGGTCATGTCGCCGCCGGGAGATGAACCAGGGCTGCCGCTTCGGCGTCCGGCGAATGTCAGCCTATCATGCCTGCTCGACGCGGTTCCGGCCGGCATCCTTGGCCCGGTACAGCGCGGCATCGACACGCTGGAGCAGGCCGTAGGTGTCTTCGCCAGCCAGGCACTGTCCGGCGCCGATGCTGACGGTGATGGAGCTTCCGCACTCCATCTGCTGCGACGCGACGGCGTGCCGGAGATTTTCGAGAACCTGCCGGGCGGTTGCCAGTTCGGTTTCCGGCAGCAGCAGGGCGAACTCCTCGCCGCCCCAGCGGGCGAGCGCATCGGAGCGGCGCAGCCGGGCGGAAAGGGTGCCGGCGACCAGACGGAGGGCATCGTCGCCCGCCTGATGCCCGTGCGTGTCGTTGAAACGCTTGAAGTGGTCGATGTCGATCAGCGCGAGGACATAGGGTCGGCCGTAGCGTTCCGCCCTGGCTTCGGCTTCGGCAAGCGCCTGCTGGAAGCGGCGGCGGTTCCAGGCCCCTGTCAGTGGATCGTGCATCGCCGCCCGCTGCAGTTCGGCCTCCAGGATCTTACGCTCGGTGATGTCCAGCAGAACGCCGTTGAAGACCATGGTGCCGTCGGCGCGACGCCGCGGCTGGGCGCGTCCCAGCAGCCAGCGCCGGGACTCGGCGGGACCGATCTCCAATTCTCCTTCCCAGACCTTGCCGTCCCGTCCTGCCCGCCGCAGGCTGCGGCGGATCCTGGCCCAGCCCTTCAGGCTCATCAGCGGGATCAGGATGCTTGGGGCGGTGAGTTCGGAGTCGGGAGCCAAGCCCAACAGCTCCGTGGCGGCGGAGCTGAAATAGCAGGCGCGCAGGGCGCCTCCCTGATGAAGCTCGGCCTGGAAGATCGCGCCCGGCAGGGCGTTGGCCAGATCGCTGGCTTGGGCCTCGCGCTCGCGTTCCACCGTCAGGTCGGAGAAGCTCATCACCACGCCGACGATGCCGCTGTGGTTGCGGATCGGGCTGGCGGTCAGGCGGACCGGGAATGCTGTGCCGTCGCCGCGGAGGAATGTGGCATCGATGTCCCGCGCCGGCTCCCCGGTTTCGGCCACCTGGAAGATGGGGTGGAGAACCGCCGCCGCTCCCTCCGTCCCGGCTGTGCGGCTGTCCGGGGGCAGGGCGGTGGAGGTCGGGTCGGTTGGGGCCGGACCGGTGTGGGACAGGAAACACCCGATATGCCCGCGGGTCATCTCGCTTTCATGGCGGAAGCCGAAGGCGCGGACGGCAACCGGATTGACGAAGGTGAAGTTTCCGGCGCGGTCGATGCCACAGACACCGACCTGCACATTTTCCAGCAGCAGGCGGTTGAATTGCTCGGCCTCGATCACGGCGGTCAGGTCGTGGACGATGCACAGCAGCAGCTTCCGTCCGGCCAGCACAATGGGGCCGGCATAGACCTGTACGTCGCGCACGGATCCGTCGGCGAGCCGATGGTGAAAGCGCTGCGGGTAATGGCCACCCTCCCAGGATGCGATCTCCCGCATCGCCGGCAGGATCGACCGCCCGAGCGCATTGATGTCCCAGACATGGAGGCTGCGCAGCGTCTCGCGGCTGTGGCCGTAGAAGGCCGCAGCCTTGGGGTTGGCATCGACGATGGCCCCATCCCTGTCGGGGTCGATCAGCAGGATGGGGGCTGCATTGTTCGCGAACAGTGTGTCGAGAATACCGCTGTCCACCAAGTCCGGTGCCATGGTCCGGACAGGATCGCCGGGCTTTTGGCCGTGAGCATCGCGATCACCATGCGGCGCCATCCCAGGCCCTTTCGCTGTCGTGTGGCCGGAGTCTATCCAGATACCGACCGCAACATTCTCAGGTACTCAGATTTGTAGAAAGAGAAATCTAAAGAATGTGTTGTCACCGGCTGCCGGCCCGAAGAATCAGGCCTCTGCCGCATTGCGGATGAGCCGGCGCTTCGTTCGAGAAGGGCTGGTCCGGGAATCGCCCGCCTTGACCGCACCATCCCTTTCCCTTCCCCTTCCTTGAAGGATCAGGAGGAAGGCCGGCAGGACAGCGAAAGAGGACGCAGGCATCGGTCCGCGCCTCTTTCACGTCCTTTCCTGAAATCGATCCTCAGGCCGCGACGCGCTCTTCCTTGGCGTCCACCGTTACTGGCGGCACCCAGGGAATGAGATCCCGGCCGGTATTGGCGAGCCGCCTGGGCTCGATGCGGCCGATCACGCGGGTGCCTTCCTTGGCGATGCGCAGGATGTCGCCATCCTCCGGAACCAGGGCACGCTCGACGCCGCAGGCGCGGGCGAGGCGGGCGTGGGCTTCCATATGTTCGATGGTGCCGTGGACCGGAACCGCAAAGCGCGGGCGGACCAGCCCGTACATGCGGGCGAGGTCGTCGCGCTTGGGGTGGCCGGAGACATGGACCGGCGCATCGGCCGGGGTGACGATCTCGACGCCCATGCCGCGCAGATGCTCGTGGATTTCGGCCAGAGCCTCCTCGTTGCCGGGGATGGTGCGGGCGGAGAAGATGACGGTGTCGCCCTCTTCCAGCCACAGGTCGCGGTGCTCGTTGCGGGCCAGACGGCTGAGTGCGGCCCGCTCCTCGCCCTGGCTGCCGGTGCACAGGAACACGAGGTTGTCGCGCGGGGTCCAGGACGCCTCGCGGACATCCATGAAGTCCGGCACATGGTCGAGATAGCCGCAGGCCTGCGCCGCCTTTTCCATGCGCAGCATGGAGCGGCCGACCAGCACCACCTTGCGCCCGACCGCCGCCGCCGCTTCCGCCACCGCGGTCATGCGGGCGACGTTGGAGGCGAAGCCAGTCACCGCGATGGCGCCCGAGCGGTTGGCGAACGCGCCGATCAGGCCGGCGCGGGCGTCGGCCTCCGACCCGGTCGAGCCGGGCACGTCGGCGTTGGTGCTGTCGCACATCATGGCGAGCAGCCCCTCGTCGCCCAAGCGCTTCAGCGCGGCGACATCGGTGGTCCGGCCGATCAGCGGATCGGGATCGAACTTCCAGTCGCCGGTGTGCAGCACCGTGCCGGCCGCCGTGCGGATCGCCAGCGACATCGGTTCGGGGATCGAATGGGTGACGGCGATGGTCTCGATCCGGAAGGGACCGATGGTCAGCGTGTCGCCGATCTCGAAGGTCTGCACCTTGGCGGCGCGGTGGGCGCCCTTTTCCTTCAGCCGGTCGCGGATGATGTGCGAGGCGAAGGGGCTGGCATAGATCGGGCAGCGCAGGCGCGGCCACAGATGGTGGATCGCGCCGATATGGTCCTCGTGCGCGTGGGTCACCACCAGGCCGACGACGTCCTGCATCCTCTCTTCGATGAAGGCCGGATCGGCCATCAGGCTGTCGATCCCCGGCATCTCGTCGCCGACGAAGGCGACGCCGGCATCGACGATCAGCCATTTGCCGGCATGACCATAGAGCGCCATGTTCATGCCGATGCGGGAACAGCCGCCCAGCGGAAGGAACAGGATCTCGTCCTTGCCCGGAACTGGGCCGGTGGGGCCGCCGCCATGGACCGGAATGGTCGCCGGGCGGGAGCCGTCGAAGTCATCTCGCGGACGCGGGTTGCGGTTGCGTGCGCGGTTGTTCGGCGCCATCCGGCGCCGCTTTGAATCAAACGTCATGCCTCTGTCGTACGTCTCACTTAGGCCGGCATTCGACGCTGCCGGACAGGCGTGCATCGCTCGTCGATGCGGATCTCGGGGGCGGGAGGAAACCCTGCCGGAGGCGCCTGTACGGCGGCCGTCGGACGGCTGGGATCGAATGTTTGGTATGCGCTTATGTGGGCAAAGGGAGACGCACGTCAAGGGCGCGCGTAAAAAGTCACACGAAATGGTGGGGCATTGCTGGGATGCGTGGAGGCATTGAGGAAACAACCTCCTGTTTATCATTTCCGCGGCTTTGGCGGGACATCGGCGAACAGGGTTGCTTTGAAAGGCAATTTCAAGGCGCCATGGAGGCTTTGGCATCAGTCGCCTGGGCGGCCAAGCAATCCCGAATTAAATGTAGGGAATAGGGAAACGCCATCTTCAATCGCAAAGACCCTTGAAGGCGGATTAAAAAAAATATAATCTTTCCAAAAATTCATTTTTACCGAGTGGTGAATAGGTGTTTTGGCTCAATATTAAAAATAATAAGCGCGATAATCAACTATTGGAGGATCCTTCATATTCAGCCGCTGTAATCATCGGAGAGGCCAAAGGTCCGCTCAAGCGTGAAATTGCGGAGATATGGAGGCATCTGGACTGGAGCCATCCCAGCGTTGCATTTTATGGCGAAACCAACGCTGGCAAATCGACTTTGATTGAAGCGCTGCGGCTCTTGTTTCGCTCTCATGGAGATAGGCCAGGCGAATCCATCGGGGACGGTCGGCCTGACTATACGCGCGATACCGCCAGTCACCCATGTTCCTGTGACGATGCCCGCTTCAACCTGCTTGATGTGCCGGGGATCGAGGGCAACGAGGCAAAAGTTGCGGCTGAAATCGAAAGCGCTCTTCACCGGGCCCATATCGTTTTCTACGTGACGGCGGATGCCCGGCCGCCACAGAGCAGCGGTGGCGACAAAGGGCGAACGGGAACATTGGAAAAAATCAAGCGGCATCTTAAGCCGCAGGCCAAGGTCTGGGCAGTTTATAACAAGAAAATTACCAATCCCCGTCAGATTAGCAATCCGATTGTGAGCGAGGATGAGACGCAAAGCCTTGCGATTGGGGAAAATTCGCTCGACGGGAAAATGCGTGAGGTTTTGGGTAACCACTACCAAGGTCATGTTGTTTTGAGTGCTTTGCCCGGTTTTCTCGCGCTTGCCGATGAACTGCCATACGACAGCCGCTTCGCGCCTCAGCGGGAGAAGTTTCTCAACAGGGTGAACGCAGAGGAGATGTTGGCATTCAGCGGGATTGCGGAATTCGGAGCATTGCTGAAGCGGGAAGTCCCAACCCAGGATCAGATTGCGCAGGCCAATATCAGGAAACTCCATCCTCCAATTGCGAAGGCTATTAATCATCTTGAGCAAGAGGCAGAGACGCAATTCGGCAGACCTGCCGACGAGCTGAGAAAGCAGCTCAAGAAATTGGGCCCTGAGCTTGGATTGATCGCCGACGATGCGTCGAAAGCCGTGAGCCGCCTGATCGATGAAGTGACGAACATTTGCATCAAGAATATGCGCAAGAAGATGTTGGAGGAAATTGACAAAGGTTTGAGCGATGATAGTGCGCTGAAGAAAAAAATTGAAGAGATATTAGCAGAAGAACAAGTCGGTTTAGCCAAGACAATCAACAGCAAAGTGCGTGCCGCCGCAGAAAATGCATATAAGTCGTGCAAGGAAGCGCTTCGGCTTGTTGAGAAATATCTCAAAGATGTTAACGCATTTAACAGTAAGATTTTTTCCCTGTCTTTCTCGCATGCCGTAGAGGTCAATACCAGCAGCGGCATAGACTGGATCGGGCTGACAACAGCGGCGGCGGCGGCAACCCTGCTGACCGGCGGAGTGGCTGCCATCATTGCGGGATTTGGTATATTGCTGGGTGCGATCCGCAGCATCTGGAATTTTTTCGACAGTGATTATCATAAGAGCCAACAGAAACAGGAATTGAACAAGAACCTCGATGAGATAAAACCGAAACTGCGTGAGAATGTGAAACAGGCTTTGCAGAAGGTCGAAACCGATCTCCGGACGCACATTCTTGGCGTAATCGACCCTTTGCAGTCTGTGGAAAGGAATTTCGAGGCAGCAGCCAATTCCGTAAGAGCCGCTGCCGGCGATTTGAAGTCTCTTGCCCAAAATCCCTCTAGGATTTGCCAATATGCCGAATCCGCTTCCTGATTAGGCTAAAAAATCACAAGTTCCTGCGGTCTTCAATTAGCCCAACCCATATCATATGTCAGGGTTCCCGAGAATGGCTTCCAACCATATGCCCGATGTGAAGGATATTCTTACTTTTCTCGATGCCGGCGAGAAGCTCGGCGTCGCGCTTCCACCGCATCTGAGAGAGAAGCTCGACGCGCTCAGCGGCGCGGGTGCTGGAAAGCTGAAGGTTGCGCTGGTTGGCGGTTTCTCGGAAGGCAAGACGTCGCTTGCCGCCGCTTGGCTGGGCATGGTGCCCGGCGACATGAAGATCAGCCAGAGCGAATCGTCGAATGCCGTTACGGTCTATGATGCGAACGACGAGGTGGAACTGATCGACACGCCGGGCCTGTTCGGCTTCAAGGAAAAAAATATCGGCGATGGCGTGGCGGAAAAATACAAGGAGTTGAGCAGGAAATATGTGAGCGAGGCCAATCTCGTTCTGTACGTCCTTAACCCGTCCAATCCTCTGAAGGAAAGCCATCGCGACGAGTTGAACTGGCTTTTCCGTGAACTCGGACTGCTTTCGCGAACCGTTTTCGTTATTGGCCGCTTCGATATGGTTGCCGATGTCGAGGACGATGCCGACTATGTACGCAATCTGGAAATCAAGAAATTGAACATCAAATCCCGCTTGCGGGATCTGATTGAATTGACCCCTGAAGAGGAGGGCAGCCTGTCTATCGTCGGCGTCGCGGCCAACCCATTCGATGAAGGCGTGGAAAGCTGGCTCAACCGTCCCGACGAATATGCGCGGCTCTCGCATATCGAGGATCTGCGCCTTGCCACGGCGGAGAAGGTCGACGCCATAGGTGGAGCGGAGGAGGCGAAACGCCAGACCTGCGCCGCGATCCTGCGGGACGTGACCGATCGAATGCTGCTTCCGGCGCGGCGGGCGGCGGAAGAGGCCGAGCAGGAGGCCGCCATCGCCGACGGAAGGGCGAAGGAGGAGGAACCGCGACTTGCCCGTTATCGGCGGGAGGCCGGTGAGGCGCAGATGGCACTCCGTCGAGAGGTGGTCGACCTGTTCGGCGATCTCATCGTCGAGGCGAACAACACCGGGATGGACGAATTTGCGGATTTCTTCAACCGCAAGATAGGGCCGGATGGCGTCGTGGTGACCGCGGAAATCAAAAACGCTTTTACGCGGGAGTTGGGACCGATCAGTCAGCAGATCGTCAGCATGAGCGCAAACTTCGTCTCCAGCGACCAGGGCGAAGCGGCATTGATGAACACGCTCGGCAAGGTGGCCGACAAGGTCAAGGGCAACGTCAAGATCGACAACACGATGATCCTGAAGGCCCGTGATTGGGTAATGCCCTCGCTCAAATTCAAACCCTATGGTGCGATCAAGGCGGCGCGTTTCGCTAACAATGCCTTGGCGGGAATTGGCGTCGCGTTGGAAATCTGGTCGATGTTGCGGGACTGGCAGAAGAAAGCGAAGTTCGAAGAGGATCGCCAAGCTATCGTAAAGGATTTGCAGGATCAGCGTACCGCCATTCTCGAGCATATCGACGCGCCCGATTTCATGGTCACCTATTTTCCTCAACTTCAGGCGATGGAAGCCCTGTTCAAGCAATTGCGCGAGGCATTCGACGGGGCAGTTGCGCGTAATAGAGCCATGCATGAGTGGGCGGAGAAGGCTGAGACTCTGCGACTCCGATTTGGCGGTGGACCATCGCGTCAGGCAGATGCGGGGGTCGTCATCGATCTGTAATCGCCTTCTCGACCCTCTGCCGCGGACATGAGGAACGGCGTCGGTTCCGGCTTTGGCTCTGTGTTTGAAAAGGGGTGCCGCCCTCCGGCACTGCAGTAGGGCGGCACTTCGCCCGAAAGCTCCCAGCCGTCAGTGATTGTCGCGCGGGATCCCCATCGTCTGGGCGACGCGCTGGTACTTGACCGCCGGCTTCAGCACCATGCCCTCATCCAGCTGGTCGACGATGCCGCGCTGGATCTCCTGCCAGGGGGTCTGCGACGGCGGGGCGGGGTAGCCGCCGGCCGCCTCCAGCGCGGCCTTGCGGTCGGCAAGCTCCGCTTCGGAGAGCAGGATGTCGGCGCTGCCGCGGCGCAGGTCGATGCGCACGCGGTCGCCGCTGCGCAGAAGGCCGAGGTTGCCGCCGGCCGCCGCCTCCGGCGAGGCGTTGAGGATGGAGGGGGAGCCCGAGGTGCCGGACTGCCGCCCGTCGCCGATGCAGGGCAGGGAATGGATGCCTCGGCGGATCAGGTCGGCGGGGGGACGCATGTTCACCACCTCCGCAGCACCCGGATAGCCGATGGGGCCGGCGCCGCGGATGACCAGGATGGTGTAGGCGTCGATGCCCAGCGACGGGTCGTCGATGCGGTGGTGGTAGTCCTCCGGCCCATCGAAGACGACGACCTTGCCCTCGAACGCCTCCGGATCGTTGGGGTTGGACAGGTAGCGTTCGCGGAACTCGTCGGAAATCACGCTGGTCTTCATGATGGCGGCGTTGAACAGGGTGCCGCGCAGCACGACGAAGCCGGCGTTGATCTTCAGCGGGTCGTCGATGGGATGGATGACGCGGGTATCGAGGATCTCGGTGTCGCGGCAGTTCTCGCCGATGGTGCGGCCGTTGACGTTGGGCGCGTCCTCGCGGATCAGGCCCTGGCGCATCAGCTGCGACACCACGGCCGGCACGCCGCCGGCGCGGTGGAAATCCTCGCCCAGATACTCGCCGGCCGGCTGCAGGTTGACCAGAAGCGGGACGCCCAGGCCGTGGGTCTGCCAGTCGTCGACGGTCAGCGGCACGCCGATGTGCTTGGCGATGGCGTTGATGTGGATCGGCGCGTTGGTCGAACCGCCGATGGCGGAGTTGACGACGATGGCATTCAGGAAGGCGTCGCGGGTCAGGATGTCGGACGGCTTGATGTCCTGGCGCACCATCTCGACGATGCGCTTGCCGGTCTCGTAGGCAGCCTGCTGGCGCTCGCGGTAGGGGGCCGGGATCGCGGCGGAACCGGGCAGCTGCATGCCCAGCACCTCCGCCAGCGAATTCATGGTCGATGCGGTGCCCATGGTGTTGCAGTATCCGGTCGAGGGCGCCGAGGAGGCCACCAGCTCGATGAAGCCCTGATAGTCGATCTCGCCGGCCGCCATCATCTGGCGGGCCTTCCACACGATGGTGCCCGAGCCGGTGCGCTCGCCGCGGAACCAGCCGTTCAGCATCGGGCCGACCGAGAGCGCGATGGCCGGGATGTTGACGGTCGCCGCCGCCATGAGGCAGGCCGGCGTGGTCTTGTCGCAGCCGATGGTCAGCACCACGCCGTCGAGCGGATAGCCGTGCAGAACCTCGACGAGGCCGAGATAGGCGAGATTGCGGTCGATGGAGGCGGTCGGCCGCTTGCCGGTCTCCTGGATCGGGTGGACGGGGAACTCGATGGCGATGCCGCCGGCGGTGCGGATGCCCTCGCGCAGCCGTTCGGCCAGCACCAGATGATGGCGGTTGCAGGGGCTTAGGTCGGATCCGGTCTGGGCAATGCCGATGATGGGCGCGCCGGACTGCAGCTCCTCCCGCGTCAGGCCGAAATTCAGGTAGCGCTCCAGATACAGCGCGGTCATGTCGGGGTTTGCAGGATTGTCGAACCACGCGCGCGAGCGCAGCCGCCGCTCTGAACCGTCGGCGCTGGGGGGGAAGGGGGGCTTCGTCTCGGTCATATCGACACCGGTTTCAGGTTGGGGCGCGGGCCGGATCGGCGGCGCCGGAGTTGGGGGTGTGTCGCTGCGGCGGCGTTACCAGTCGAAGGAGTCGGTGCGGTGCCAGCGGCCGACCATGCAGGCGTCGGCGACCAGCGACAGCGGGCGGCCATCCACGTCGCTCGCCCCGTCCGTCACCAGCCGGTGGAAGTGGCGGTAGATGCGCTGGTACTCGGTGTCGGGCTCGGCCAGCACCGGCACGCCGTCCACCAGCAGGCGGGTGCCGCCATGGGTGAGGTCGAGGCGCCCGGCCGCCGTCTCGATGACGATGGACCAGGTCTGCTCGCCCTGCTGGAGGAAATCGAAGTCGGCGGTGATGCGGCCGATGCGGGAGCCGGGGGCGGCCCCCATCTCCAGCGTCGCGGCGATGGGGGTGTCGCGGTTGGCCGGCACATGCAGGTCGGCGGCGCGGACGAAGACCGGGGCCGGCAGGATGTCGGTCAGGATCGACAGGGCGTTGATGCCGGGATCGAAGACGCCGAAGCCTCCCGCCGCGAAGATCCAGTCCTGGCCCGGATGCCAGCGCCGCACATCCTCCTTCCAGGTGATGGCGACGCTGCGGATGGTCGCGTCGGCCAAGCGGCGCCTGGTCTCCTCCACCGCCGGGTTGAACTGCGAATGCCAGGCGGTGAACAGCGTGCAGCGGGCGGACTCCGCCTCCGCCGCCAGATCGTGAAGCTCCGACAGGGTGGCGGCGGGCGGCTTCTCGATCAGCACATGGCAGCCGGCGCGCAACGCCTCCACCGTCAGGCCGTGGCGGACGGCGGGCGGGGTGCAGAGCGCCACGGCATCCAGGCCGGGCAGGGCCGCCAGCATCTCCGCCTGGGAGCGGAAGCTCGGCACGCCGCCCATTATACCATCTGCAGTGGCGCAGTCCGGGCTGACCACGGCGGCCAGTTCGAACAGGCCGGTGGCGGCGATTGCCGGGATGTGCTGGTCGCGGGCGATCTTTCCCAGACCGACGAGGCCGAGGGTGGGGAGCGTCATGGCTGTATGTCCGGTCGGGGACAGGGCGGCGGCGGTGCTGGACCGCCGTCAGGCCTTGCCCTTGTTGTAGACGTCGAAGCAGACGGCGGCGAGCAGCACCAGACCCTTGATCACCTGCTGCCAGTCGATGCCGATGCCGAGGATCGACATGCCGTTGTTCATCACGCCCATGATGAAGGCGCCGATCACCGCACCCGTCACCCGCCCGACGCCGCCGGAGGCGGAGGCGCCGCCGATGAAGCAGGCCGCGATCACGTCCAGTTCGAACGAGACGCCGGCCTTCGGCGTCGCGGTGTTGAGGCGGGCGGCGAAGATCAGGCCGGCCAGCGCCGCCAGCACGCCCATGTTGACGAAGGTGTAGAAGGACAGGCGGCGGGTGTCGATGCCCGACAGCTTGGCGGCCTTCTCGTTGCCGCCCAGCGCATAGATGCGCCGGCCGATGGTGGTGTCGCGGGTGACGAAGGCGTAGAGGCCGATCAGCAGCGCCATGATGATCAGGACGTTCGGCAGCCCTTTGTAGGAGGCGAGCAGCATGCCGATATAGGCGACCACCGCGAACAGACCGGCGCTCTTCAGCAGGAACAGCGGCAGCGGCTCCTGTTCGATGGCGAAGCGGTGGCGGCGGATGCGGGCGGCGACGCTGAGGCCGATGATGACCGCCGGCGTCACCAGGCACAGCAGGAAGGTGGTGGTGTGGAAGCCGGCCGTGCCGAAGACGTCCGGGATGAAGCCGGAGCTGAGGCGCTGAAACTCCACCGGGAAGGGGCCGACCGACTGGCCGGCCAGCAGCGCGAGGCTGAGGCCGCGGAACACCAGCATGCCCGCCAGCGTCACGATGAAGGACGGGATGCGGAAATAGGCGACCCAGTACCCCTGCGCCGCGCCGATGGCCGCACCGGCCAGCAGGCAGAGGATGGCGGTCGGGATGAAATGCAGGTGGAACTGCACCATCAGGATGGCCGCGAGCGCGCCGATGAAGCCGACGATGGAGCCCACCGACAGATCGATGTGCCCGGCGACGATCACCAGCAGCATGCCCAGCGCCATGATGACGATGTAGCTGTTCTGCAGGACGAGGTTGGTCAGGTTCAACGGCTGCAGCAGCGTGCCGTTGGTCATGTATTGGAAGAAGGCCACGATCGCCAGCAGCGAGATCAGCATGCCGTAATCGCGCATGTGGCTCTTCAGGAACTTGGCCATGGAGGCCTGGCGCGGCGCGGCGGCGGGCAGATTCAATTCGGCGCTCATTGCAGGGACTCCCGGGCAACCATGGTCTGAGTGACCGCCGGAGGCTTCGCGGTCGACGACATGATGGCGTGCATGATCTTTTCCTGGCTGGCCTCGGCCGCCGGCATCTCGGCGACCAGAGCGCCCTCGTTCATCACGTAGATGCGGTCGGCGACGCCCAGCAGCTCCGGCAGTTCCGAGGAGATCAGGATGACGCCGCGGCCTTCGGCCACCAGCTGGTTGACGATGGTGTAGATTTCATATTTGGCGCCGACATCGATGCCGCGGGTCGGCTCGTCCAGGATCAGCACCTGCGGGTCGGCGAACAGCCATTTGCTCAGCACGACCTTCTGCTGGTTGCCGCCGGAGAGATTGACCGTCTGCTGGAACACGTCGGAACAGCGGATGCGCAGGCGGCGGCGGAAGTCGTTGGCGACCTCGATCTCGCGCTCGTGGTGGATGACGCCGCGCTTGGCGACCCCGTCCAGGTTGGCCAGCGTCACGTTGTGGCGGATGTCGTTGTCCAGCACGAGGCCGTAATGCTTGCGGTCCTCCGTTGCATAGGCGAGGCCGGCGTCCATCGCCTTTCGGATGGTGGACAGATCGACCTCGCGCCCGCCGAGGAACGCCCGGCCGCGGATGTTGCGGCCATAGGACCGGCCGAACAGGCTCATGGCGAATTCGGTGCGGCCGGCGCCCATCAGGCCGGCGATGCCCACCACCTCGCCGCGGCGGACATGCAGGTCGACGTCCTTGACGACGCGGCGGCCGGCATGGATCGGGTGGTCGGCGCTCCAGCCCTTCACCTGGAAGAGGATGTCGCCGGGGTTGCTGGCGCGGCGCGGATAGCGGTCGGCAAGGTCGCGGCCGACCATGCCCTTGATGATGCGGTCCTGGCTGATCGGGCCGTCATGGCAATCCAGCGTCTCCACCGTGGTGCCGTCGCGCAGGATGGTGACGCGGTCGGCGACCTTGGCGATCTCGTTCAGCTTGTGCGAGATCAGGATGGAGGAGATGCCCTGGTCCTTGAAGCGCAGCAGCAGCTCCAGCAGCGCGTCGCTGTCGCTTTCGTTCAGGCTGGCGGTCGGTTCGTCCAGGATCAGCAGCTTGACCTGCTTGGACAGGGCCTTGGCGATCTCCACCAGCTGCTGCTTGCCGACGCCGATGTCGGTGATCAGGGTTTCCGGCGAATCCGTCAGCCCGACCATGCGCAGCAGGTCGCGCGCCCGCGCGGTGGCGGCGACCCAATCGATCCGGCCCCGTTTCGCCTGCTCGTTGCCGAGAAACAGGTTCTCGGTGATCGACAGCAGCGGAACCAGCGCCAGTTCCTGGTGGATGATGATGATGCCCAGCTTCTCGCTGTCGACGATGCCGCGGAAGGCGGCGGGTTGGCCGCAGAAGCGGATCTCGCCGTCATAGGTCCCATGCGGATAGACGCCGCTCAGCACCTTCATCAGCGTCGATTTGCCGGCGCCGTTCTCGCCGATCAGCGCGTGGATTTCCCCCTCGCGGACCGAGAGGTTGACGTTGTCGAGCGCCTTGACGCCCGGAAACGTCTTGGTGATGCCGCGCATCTCAAGAATGCTGTCCATGGATGACCCCCGATCGCCCGCCTGCATGGTCCGGCGGTGCGCTGGAGCGGAGTGCCGGAGGGCATCCGCGCCAGCGCCGCTCACTCACTTGATCTGCGATTCCTTGTAGTAGCCGCCGTCGACCAGGACCTGTTTCCAGTTCGTGGAGTCGACGCTGACCGGCTTCAGCAGATAGGAGGGGACGATCTTCTTGCCGTTGTCGTAGGTCTTGGTGTCGTTGACCTGCGGGGTGCGGCCGGCCAGCAGGTCGTCGACCATGCCCACCGTGACCTTCGCCAGTTCGCGGGTGTCCTTGAAGACGGTCGAGCGCTGCTCGCCCGCCAGGATCGACTTGACCGACTGCACCTCGGCGTCCTGGCCGGTGACGACCGGCATCGGCTGCGCCGCCGAGCCGTAGCCGACGCCCTTCAGCGACGAGATGATGCCGATGCTGAGACCGTCATAGGGCGACAGCACCGCGTCCACCCGCTTGTTGCCGTAGTAGGCGCTCAGCAGATTGTCCATGCGGGCCTGGGCGACGGCGCCGTCCCAGCGCAGGGTCGACACCTTGTCCATGCCGACCTGGCCGCTGCCGACCTTCAGCTTGCCGCTGTCGATGTAGGGCTGCAGCACCGACATGGCGCCATTGTAGAAGAAATAGGCGTTGTTGTCGTCGGGGGAGCCGCCGAACAGCTCGATGTTGAAGGGACCCTTGCCCTCCTTCAGGCCGAGAGCCTTCTCGATGTAGGCGGCCTGGAGCACGCCGACCTGGAAGTTGTCGAAGGTGGCGTAGTAATCGACGTTGGCGGATCCGCGGATCAGCCGGTCGTAGGCGATGACCTTCACGCCACGCTCCGTGGCCTTCTGCAGCACGTCGGTCAGCGTCGTCCCGTCGATGGCGGCGATCACCAGAACCTTGTCGTTCTTGGTGACCATGTTCTCGATCTGGGCCAGCTGGTTGGGGATGTCGTCCTCTGCATATTGCAGGTCGGTCTTGTATCCCTTTTCCTGGAAATACTTGACCATGTTATTGCCGTCGTCGATCCAGCGCGCCGACGACTTGGTCGGCATGGCGATGCCGATGGTCGGCTTGTCCTGCGCCATCGCCGGGGCGGCTGCGGAGCCGGCGGCGATCAGCAGGCCGACGGTGAGGCCGGCGAGTTTGCCGGCGAGGGTTGAACCGAAGGAAGAGCGCTTGGAAGACGACATGGACCGGAATCCTCCCCGTTTCTACGGCACGCGTTTCGCTGCCCCCGCGTTCGGTGTCGCGGACGGCATGGGACGCGATGGTTTGTGTCCCTAGCAATCCTCCGTTTTGCCATAACTGTCAAATATGATTATTCGGCAAACCGATATTCATTTCGATATCAGCAGCCGGTCCCGCGGCCTGACGCATCTTGCGTTCGGACGCCGCACGCACGGCCGACAGAACGGTGCGGGCTCCCGGCGACAGCGGGCGGTCCTTCAGCCAGAAGATGCCGTAGGGCTCCACGCTGAAGCGCTTGTGGAAGGGCATGATCGTGTAGCAGCCGCCGGGCGTGAACACCTGGGCGAGCGCGCGGGCGAAGACGGTGATCGACTCGGTTTCAGCCACCATCGCCATCGAGATCACCGGCGACGCGCTTTCGATCACCTTGTGCGGCAACCGGGCGCCCTCGGCGCGGAACAGCGCCTCAACCCGGTCGCGCAGCAGCGTGCCCACCGGTTGCAGGATCCAGGTGGCGTCCGACAGGTCGGCGGCGGCCAACGGGCGGCCGAGCTGCAGCAAAGGGTTGCCCGCACGGCAGATGAAGCACAGCTCCTCGCTGCTGATCTCCTGGTACTCGAAGGCGGTGGGGTCGAAATGGCCGGGCAGGCGGCCGATGGCGAAATCCATCACCCCCTGGTGCACCCGTTCGGCCAGCACGTCGCTGGTTTCCACCGCAACGGCGATCTTCAGGCCGGGATGCTCGCGGGTTAGGCTGTTGATGACCGGCACCACCAGTTCCACCGCCGGGGCCATCACCGTGCCGACGGACACGCGGCCGCTATGCCCGGCGAGCAGCGCATTCAGCTCCTCTCCCGTTTCCTGCAACTCGCTGAGGATCATCCGGGCGTGGCGGATCATGAGGCTGCCGTACCAGTTCGGCTCGATCCCGCGGCCATGGCGGTCGAACAGCTCGATCCCCAGCGTTTCCTCCAGGTCGCCCAGCAGCTTGGAGGCCGCCGGCTGCGACATGTTCAGGCTGGCGGCGGCGCGGTGCAGGTTGCGGTGTTCGTCGAGCGCCGCGAACAGCTGGAGATGGCGCAGTTTCAGCCGGGCCTTCTGGAACCAGTTGGGGGGGAAGCGTTGCGGGGTCACGGGTGGTTGCCTCCGGTCGGGCGCCGTCACCGGGCTATGGGATGCCGGGATACGACATTTGGTATCGCAAACGCCCATCTTCGTATTGGACGATTATCAAAAGGCCTCTTATCGTTCGGGTCGTCAACAAATTTTGAAATGGCTGCCGGCGCAAATCCTGAGATGGGCGCTCTTGTGTACGAGGGGGGAGTGAAGCGGCATGGCGCAGGAAGCGCGTTGCGTCTGGCAGGCCGGGGCGCTGCTGGGGGAGGGGCCGTTGTGGTCCCCGCGGCAGGATGCCGTCTTCTTCGTCGACATTCGTGGTTCCCGCATCCTGCGCCATGGTTTGTCCGATGGGGCACGGGCGGAGTGGGAGCTTGACGACGCCGCCTGCTGGCTGGTGGAAAGCGCCGACGGCAACGGCCTCATAGCCGGCCTGCGCTCCCGCCGCGTGGTCCGCCTGCTGCTGGAGCCGGGCCGGGCGGTGATCGACGGGGAGCTGGCGCGGATCGAGCCCGACCGACCGGGCAACCGGCTGAACGACGGCAAGGCCGACGCCTACGGCCGGCTGTGGGTCGGCAGCATGGACGATGCGGAGGAGGCGCCGGCCGGCAGCTTCTACCGCATCGACCCCGACGGCATCGTCACGATGGTTGACGGGGGCTACACGGTCGCCAACGGGCCGGCGCTGTCGCCGGACGGGCGGACGATCTATCACACCGACAGCGCGGCGCGGACCGTCCATGCCTTCGACATCGGCGCCGACGGCAGCTTGTCCGGCAAGCGCGTCCACATCCGCTTCAGCGAGGCCGACGGCTATCCCGACGGCATGACCTGCGATGTCGAGGGGGGCCTGTGGGTCGCCCATTGGGATGGCGGCCGCGTCAGCCGTTTCCGCCCCGACGGCAGGCTGGACCATGCCATCGCTCTGCCGGTCTCCCGCGTCACCTCCTGCGTCTTCGCCGGTCTGGCCCTCGACCGGCTGTTCGTCACCACCGCGGCGCACGGCCGGCCCGAGGAGCCGCTGGCCGGGGCGCTGTTCGAGTGCGACCCCGGCGTCCGCGGCCTGCCGCCAGGACAGTTCGGCCGGCTGCCGCGCTGAGCCCCGATCCGATTTCGATGAAGGACCCCATTGCCATGCCGACCAGCGCCCGCCCGTATCGCGGAGTCTTCCCCGTCGTCCCCACCATCTTCACCGAAACGGGGGAGCTGGACCTCGACGGCCAGAAGCGCTGCGTCGACTTCATGATCGACGCCGGCTCCACCGGCCTGTGCATTCTCGCCAACTTCTCCGAGCAGTTCGTGCTGACCGACGACGAGCGCTCGGTGCTGATGGAGACGATGCTGGCCCATGTCGCCGGCCGGGTGCCGGTGATCGTCACCACCACGCATTTCAGCACCCGCGCCTGCGCCGACCGCAGCCGCCGCGCCCAGGAACTGGGGGCCGCGATGGTGATGGTGATGCCGCCCTACCACGGCGCCACCATCCGAGTGCCGGAGGCGGGCATCGTCGAATTCTTCCAGCGGGTGTCGGACGCCATCGATATCCCGATCATGATCCAGGACGCACCCGTGAGCGGCACCCCGCTGCCGGCCCCGTTGCTGGCGCGGATGGCGCGGGAGATCGCGCAGGTGTCCTACTTCAAGATCGAGGTGCCGCAGGCGGCGGCGAAGCTGCGCACGCTGATCGACCTGGGCGGCGACGCCATCGAAGGACCGTGGGACGGCGAGGAGGCGATCACGCTGCTGGCCGACCTCGACGCCGGGGCGACGGGGGCGATGACCGGCGGCGCCTATCCCGACGGCATCCGGCAGATCGTCGATCCCTATCTGGCCGGCGACCGCGAGGCGGCGGTGGCGGCCTATGGGCGCTGGCTGCCGCTGATCAACCATGAGAACCGCCAGTGCGGCATCGCCACCGCGAAGATCCTGATGAAGGAGGGCGGAATCATCGCGTCCGACGCGATGCGTCATCCGACGGCCAACCCGCATCCGATGAGCCGCGACGGGTTGCTGGACGCGGCACGGCGGCTCGATCCGCTGGTGCTGCGCTGGGGGCGGTGAGTTCTTGCAGCGGATGCCCCCTCCCCATCCCTCCCCCTCTTCGAGGGAGAGGGGGCAGGATGCTTGCGGGGGGGGGGAGCAAAGGACGGCGGCAGTCCCCTCTCCCGCGAAGCGGGGCTAGGGAGGGGGCAAAAACGCCCCCACAAAGGAGACCCACATGACCATCACCGGCGAGATGCTGATCGGCGCCAGCGCCCACCGCGGCGGCCAGGGCGGGTTCCGCGCCGTCGACCCCGCCACCGGCGAGGCGCTGGACCCCGTCTTCAGCGGCGGCGGCGCGGCGGAAGTCGAGCGCGCCTGCGCCCTGGCCTGGGCCGCCTTCGACGCCTTCCGCGAGACCGGCCTGGAGCAGCGCGCCGCCTTCCTGGAAACCGTTGCCCAGAACATCCTCGACATCGGCGACGGGCTGATCGTCCGCGCCATGGCCGAGACCGGCCTGCCGCGCGCCCGGCTGGAGGGTGAGCGCGGCCGCACCGTCGGCCAGCTCCGCCTGTTCGCCCAGGTCGTGCGCGAGGGCAGCTGGCTTGAGGCCCGCATCGACCCGGCCATGCCGGCGCGCACGCCGCTGCCGCGCGCCGACATCCGCCAGCGCCACATCCCGCTGGGGCCGGTCGCGGTGTTCGGCGCCTCGAACTTCCCGCTGGCCTTCTCGGTCGCCGGCGGCGACACCGCGTCCGCCTTCGCCGCCGGCTGTCCGGTGGTGGTGAAGGGCCATGGCGCCCATCCCGGCACCTCGGAGCTGGTCGGCCGCGCCATCCGGGCGGCGGTCGCGTCCTGCGGCCTGCCGGAGGGGGTCTTCTCCCTGCTGTTCGGCACCGGCAACGAGATCGGCACGGCGCTGGTCGCCGATCCGCGCATCAAGGCGGTGGGCTTCACCGGCTCCCGCCGCGGCGGGCTGGCGCTGATGGAGGTGGCGTCCAGGCGGCCGGAGCCGATCCCGGTCTATGCCGAGATGAGCAGCATCAACCCGGTCTTCCTGATGCCGACGGCGCTGGCCTCGCGCGCCGAGGCATTGGGCAAGGGTTTCGTCGCCTCGCTGACCATGGGGGCGGGACAGTTTTGCACCAATCCCGGTATCCTGCTGGGCATCGAGGGGCCGGACCTCGACCGCTTCGTCGCGGCGGCGGTCGAGGCTCTCGGCGCCAGCTCGGCGTCCACTATGCTGACGCCGGGCATCCATGCCGCCTTCGATGCCGGCGTCGCCAGGCTGGCCGGCAGCGGCGCGGTGACCACGCTGGCGCGCGGCATGGCCTGCAGCGGGCCGAACCAGGCGCAGGCGGCCTTCTTCACCACCACGGCGGACGCCTTCCTCGCCGACACCGAACTTCAGGAGGAGGTGTTCGGCGCCGCCTCCCTGCTGATCCGTTGCGGCGATGTCGCGGCGATGAAGGCGGTGGCCGAGACGCTGGAAGGACAGCTGACTGCGACGGTGCAGATGGATGCGGAGGACAAGGCCGCGGTGGCGGCGCTGATCCCGACGCTGGAGCGCAAGGCCGGCCGCATCCTGGCGAACGGCTGGCCGACGGGGGTGGAGGTGTGCCACGCGATGGTGCATGGCGGCCCCTTCCCGGCGACCTCGGACGCCCGCAGCACCTCGGTCGGAACGCTGGCGATCCGCCGTTTCCTGCGCCCGGTCTGCTATCAGGACATTCCCGCCGAGCTGCTGCCGGAGGCGGTGCGCGACGGCAATCCGCTGGGGCTGTGGCGGCGCATCGACGGGACTCTCGGACAGGATTGACCTGACCGCCACCACCAACCCGCAAAGGCTGCGTCGGAGGGAGCGCTGACGCAGGACAAGCTGTCGGGTCCGGCCGCGCGCCGGATTCGGCGGCCGGGCACGGCGTGCGCCCGCGCATTGCCGAAAAAACCGCTCCCGACACTGGCTATCGAAGCAAAAACAAACCGGAACAAGAGGAAACGCTGATGGTGAGATCCGCACTGCTGCTTGGCGCAGCCACCCTTTCGCTCGTCTCCGTCCTGGGGGTAACCCCGGCCTTCGCCCAGTCCAAGTTCGACGTGATCCTTGGCGGCGATGCCTATTTCGAGGCCGGCTATGTCGACCAGGACCGCGACGCCGGCCTGCGCTCGACCGAGTTCCGCAACCGCCTGCGTCTGCTGGTGACGCCGAAGGCCAAGGCCGACAACGGTCTGGAATATGGCGCCCGCCTGCGCCTGCTGGCCGAGAACGGCACCGGCAATGCCCGAACCACCAGCTATGACCGTGCCTTCCTGTTCGTCAACGGCAGCTTCGGCACCGTCCATATGGGTGTCGAGAACGGCCCCTCCGACGACAGCGGCATCATCGCCCCGTCCGACTGGGGAACCGGCGGCGTCGACGGCTCCTTCCCCTCCTGGCTCGGCAACAGTGCCGCCAATGCGCCGGTCACCATCGGCAACATCCGCGCCCTGATCTCCGGCAACAGCGCCACCCGCGCCACCTACTGGACGCCGGAGATCGCCGGCTTCAAGCTCGGCGCCTCCTACCAGCCGTCGTCGGACAGCAGCGGCACCGACGTCAACCGCTCCAAGGTGGCGCTCGCCTCGGCCAACCGCACCGGCGCCTATCGCGACGTCTACGAGGTCGGCGGCACCTACACCAACAGCTTCGGCGGTGTCGCCGTCAATGCCAGCCTGTTCTACCTGGGCGGCAAGGCCAAGGAGTCCAGCGCGACGGCGGTGCGCTTCGACGATTTGTCCTCCACCCATGCCGGCCTGACGGTGGCCTATGGCGGGCTGAAGGTCGGCGGCAGCTATGCCTGGTCGGGCGACAGCGGCTATGCCAGGTCCGGCACCGCCGGCATCGTCAGCCGCGAGAAGCAGGACGTGTGGACGGCCGGCGCGCAATACACCTTCGGACCCACCACGCTCGGCGTCGGTTATCTGAACGCCAAGGACGCCGGCGACCTGACGGTGCGCGGCCGCAGCAAGTTCGAGCTGATCACCGTCGGCGCCAAATATGTCGTCGCTCCCGGCTTCAGCATCGCTCCGGAATACAACCACTTCAAGCTCAGCTCCGACGTCGCTGCCAACAGCGACAAGGGCAACATCTTCATCGTCCGGACCGATCTGGCCTTCTAAGAGCCCTGCGCTCCGAAAAGAGGCCATCCGACGTCCTGGCCTTTCTGTCGGCTTCGCGCCGCCGCGGTGCTTTTCTCCATCCCATTGCGGCGGTTGCGTCCCGGCGCGCTCTCCCTCGGGTGCGTCGGCCCCGGTGATCTATGGACCGGGGCATCCTGCGGCCGGGCGGCCTTCCGCTGCCCGGCCTTTCTTTCGACTGGACATATCCTTTTCAGCATCGCATCGGCCGAGAATCATATTGGACAGTTATGGTTTTGGGTACTTAAAGTGGGCATAGCGAACAAATTTGACCGGGTTGCGATCACGATCTTTCAGCACCCCGTTCCGTCGCCTGCCCCCCATCCGAAAAGCACGGCAATAAACCCTCAGGGAGTGAAACAGATGTCCAGGAAATGGGTGATCTCCGCCGCCACCGCCGCCGCGGCGCTGTTCATCGGGCTCGGTGCGGTGCAGGCCGCCGACAAGAAGCTGGTGGTCGGCTTCTCGCAGATCGGCTCGGAGTCTGGCTGGCGCGCGGCGGAGACCAAGACCGCCAAGGCGGAGGCCGAGAAGCGCGGCATCGAGCTGAAGATCTCCGATGCCCAGCAGAAGCAGGAGAACCAGATCAAGGCCGTGCGCTCCTTCGTCGCCCAGGGGGTGGATGCGATCTTCATCGCGCCCGTGGTGGCGACCGGCTGGGATTCGGTGCTGAAGGAAGCCAAGGAGGCGAAGATCCCGGTCGTGCTGCTGGACCGCCAGATCGAGACCAAGGACCCCAGCCTCTACATGACCGCCGTCACCTCCGACACCGTGCATGAGGGCCGGGTGGCCGGCGAATGGCTGGCCAAGCAGACCGGCGGCAAATGCGCGGTGGTGGAATTGCAGGGCACGGTCGGTTCGTCGCCGGCCATCAACCGCAAGAAGGGCTTCGACGAGATCGTCGCCAAGAATCCGGGAATGAAGATCGTCCGCACCCAGTCCGGCGACTTCACCCGCGCCAAGGGCAAGGAGGTGATGGAGAGCTTCATCAAGGCGGAGAATGGCGGCAAGGGCATCTGCGCCGTCTATGCCCACAACGACGACATGGCGGTCGGTGCCATCCAGGCGATCAAGGAAGCCGGGCTGAAGCCGGGCAAGGACATCCTGGTCGTCTCCATCGACGGCGTGCCCGACATCTTCAAGGCGATGGCGGAAGGCGAGGCGAACGCCACGGTCGAGCTGACGCCGAACATGGCCGGCCCCGCCTATGACGCGCTGATCGCCTTCAAGAAGGACGGCAAGGCGCCGCCGAAGTGGATCCAGACGGAATCGGCGCTGTTCACGCCCGAGACAGCCAAGGCCGAGTATGAGCGCCGCAAGGACGCTTATTGATCTGGTTTGAGGTCGAGGGCCGCGGGAGCACCCCTTCCGCGGCCCCACACATTTTGTTGCGCATCCGGCGAGGTCCGCCATGACGGCATCCACCGCACCACCCTCCGCTCCGCTGCTGGCGATCCGCGGGCTGTCCAAGGCGTTCCTCGGCGTGCAGGCGCTGGACGGCGTCGACTTCACCCTGCGCCATGGCGAAATCCATGCCTTGCTGGGCGAGAACGGCGCCGGCAAATCGACGCTTATCAAGACCTTGACCGGCGTCTATCAGCGCGACGGCGGCACCGTGGCGCTGGAGGGGCGGGAGATCGCGCCGCGCGGGGTGGAAGAGGCGCAGCGCCTGCACATCGGCACCGTCTATCAGGAGGTCAACCTGCTGCCGAACCTGTCGGTGGCGGAGAACCTGTTCCTGGGGCGCCAGCCGATGCGCTGGGGGCTGGTCGACCGTGGCGCCATGCGGCGGCGGGCGCGGGCCGTGCTGCACCCCTATGGCCTGTCGATCGACGTGACGGCGCCGCTCGGGCGCTTCTCGGTCGCCACGCAGCAGATCATCGCCATCGCCCGCGCCGTCGACATGTCGGCCAAGGTGCTGATCCTCGACGAGCCGACCGCCAGCCTGGATGCGCAGGAGGTGGCGGTGTTGTTCAAGGTGATGCGCACCCTGCGGTCGCGCGGCATCGGCATCGTCTTCGTCACCCATTTCCTCGATCAGGTCTATGAGGTCTGCGACAGCATCACCGTGCTGCGCAACGGCCGGCTGGTGGGCGAACGGCGGACGGCGGACCTGCCGCGCCTCGACCTCGTCGCCATGATGCTGGGGCGGGAGCTGGAGGCGGCGGCCCACCGCATCGACCTCGGCCCGGCGGAGGTGGACAGCCGTCCGCCGCTGGCCCGTTTCAAGGGGTTCGGCAAGTCGCGCAGCGTCGAGCCCTTCGACCTCGACATCCGGCCTGGCGAAGTTGTTGCGCTGGCCGGACTGCTGGGCTCCGGCCGCACGGAGACGGTGCGGCTGGTCTTCGGCATGGACCGCGCCGACCAGGGCGAGGCGACGGTGGACGGGCATGCGGTGCGGCTGAAGGGGCCGCGCGACGCCGTGCGGCTCGGCTTCGGCTTCTGCCCGGAGGACCGTAAGAAGGAGGGCATCGTCGGCGAGCTGTCGGTGCGCGAGAACATCATCCTGGCGCTCCAGGCGCGGCAGGGCTGGCTGAAGCCGATCCCGCGCCGCCGCCAGGAGGAGATCGCCGACCGCTTCATCCGCCTGCTCGACATCCGCACGCCGGACGCCGAACGGCCGATCCAGCTGCTGTCCGGCGGCAACCAGCAGAAGGCGCTGCTGGCGCGCTGGCTGGCGACCGAGCCGCGGCTGCTGATCCTCGACGAACCGACGCGCGGCATCGATGTCGGGGCGCATGCCGAGATCATCCGCCTGATCGAGCGGCTGTGCGCCGACGGCATGGCGCTGCTGGTCGTCTCGTCGGAGTTGGAGGAGATCGTCGCCTACAGCCGCCGCGTCGTCGTGCTGCGCGACCGCCGCCATGTGGCGGAACTGAGGGGAGGGGAGGTCAGCGTGGAGCGCATCGTCGCCGCCATCGCGTCGGAGACGCCCAATGTAGCCGGATCGGGCGCGGAGGTGCGGCAATGACGCTGTCCGCCCCCGGCCCGTCGCGCAACCTGCCGCAATATGGCGCGCTGATCGCCGTTCTGCTGGCCAACTGGCTGCTGTTCCCCGATTTCTTCGCCATCCGTCTTCAGGACGGCCGGCTGTTCGGCAGCCTGATCGACGTGCTGAACCGCGGCGCCCCGGTGGCGCTGCTCGCCGTCGGCATGACCATGGTCATCGCCACCCGTGGCGTCGATCTGTCGGTCGGCGCCGTCATGGCGATTTCCGGCGCCATCGCCGCCACCATGACCGGGGCGGGCTGGAGCCTGCCGGCGGTGCTGGCGGCGTCGCTGGCCGCCGGCCTGCTGTGCGGGCTGTGGAACGGCGTGCTGGTGGCGGTCCTGCGCATCCAGCCGATCATCGCCACCCTGATCCTGATGGTCGCCGGCCGTGGCATCGCCCAGCTGGTGACGGAGGGACAGATCGTCACCTTCACCAGCCCGGCGCTCGCCTTCATCGGCAGCGGCTCCTTCCTGACCGTGCCGATGCCGGTGGTGCTGACCATCGCCGTGCTGGCGGTGACGGCGCTGCTGGTGCGGGCGACGGCGCTGGGGCTGATGATCGAGGCGGTCGGCGTCAATCGGCTGTCGAGCGCCGGGGCCGGCGTCAACACGCCGGTGGTGCTGGTCGCCGTCTATGTCTGGTGCGGGCTGTGCGCGGCGGTGGCCGGGCTGATCGTCACCGCCGACATCCGTGGCGCCGACGCCAACAATGCCGGGCTGTGGCTGGAGCTGGACGCCATCCTGGCGGTGGTCGTCGGCGGCACCTCGCTGCTCGGCGGGCGCTTCGGGCTGGTGCTGTCGGTGGTGGGCGCGCTGATCATCCAGGCGATGAACACCGGCATCCTGCTGAGCGGCTTCAAGCCGGAATTCAACCTGATCGTCAAGGCGGGCGTCCTGCTGGTCGTCCTGCTGCTGCAATCGCCGGCGCTGACCCTGTTGCTGCCGCGGCCCAAGGGCGCGCGGCCGATCGGGACGGTCAAGCCGCCGGTGGCGCCGACCAGCGGAGGGGCGAAACCATGACCGGAGCACTCCAGCGCTTTCTGCCGCTGATCGTCACCACCGCCGTGCTGGTGGTGGGATTCCTGATCTGTGCTGCGCAGTTCCCCAACTTCGCCTCCTGGCGGGTGGTGGCCAACCTTCTGACCGACAACGCCTTTCTCGGCATCACCGCGGTCGGCATGACCTTCGTCATCCTGTCCGGCGGCATCGACCTGTCGGTGGGTGCCGTGATCGGCTTCACCACCGTGCTGCTGGCCGTGCTGATCGAGCAGGGCGGTTGGCATCCGGTTGCCGCCTTCGCGGTGGCGCTGATCGCCGCCGGCGGCTTTGGTGCTGCGATGGGCGGGGTGATCCATGTCTTCCAGATGCCGCCCTTCATCGTCACGCTGGCCGGCATGTTCATCGCCCGTGGCCTGGGCTTCGTCCTGACCACCGACTCCGTGCCGATCAACCATCCGCTCTATGGCGAGCTGAACGACATGGCGCTGCGCTTCGATTTCGGGCTGAAGCTGAGCCTGCCGGCGCTGCTGATGCTGGGGGTGGTGGCCGCGGCGGTCGTGCTGGCGCACTGGACGCGCTTCGGCGCCAACCTCTATGCGCTGGGCGGCAACCGCCAGTCGGCGGAGCTGATGGGCGTGCCGGTGGCGCGGACGACGGTGGCGGTCTATGGGCTGTCGGGGCTGCTGGCCGGGCTGGCCGGGATCGTCTTCTCGCTCTACACCGGCGCCGGCTATTCGCTGGCGGCGACGGGGGTGGAGCTGGACACCATCACCGCGGTGGTGATCGGCGGCACGCAGCTGACCGGCGGCTACGGCTATGTCGTCGGCACCTTCGTGGGCGTGCTGATCCAGGGGCTGATCCAGACCTACATCACCTTCGACGGCACGCTCAGCAGCTGGTGGACCAAGATCGCCATCGGCGTGCTGCTGTTCGTCTTCATCCTGTTGCAGAAGGGTCTGCTGACGGTCTGGGCCGGCCGCGGCGGCGAACCGGCGGAGGCGTGATGCCCATCGAGAGTTTCCTGTTCGACACGGTGGATGGCCGCCCGGTGGAGGGCTTCACCCTCTCCGCCGGCGGGCTGGAGGCGACGGTGATCGCCCATGGCGCCCGGCTGGTGCGGATGCTGGTGCCCGGCCGCGACGGGGCGAAGGCGGACGTGGTTCTGGGCTTCGACCGTGTGGCCGACTATCTGGCGAGTGATGCCTATTTCGGCGCCATCTGCGGCCGCTACGGCAACCGCATCGGCGGGGCGGCCTTCACGCTGGACGGGGTTCGCCATGCGCTGGCCGTCAACGAGCCGCCGAACCAGCTCCATGGCGGGCCGGAGGGGTTCGACCGGCGGATTTGGGATGCGACCGTGGAGGAGGCGGAGAATGCCGTCACCTTCACGCTCGTCTCGCCGGACGGCGACCAGGGCTATCCCGGAACGATGACGGCGACGACGCGCTACCGGCTGAGCGACGACGGGGTGCTGGACATCCTCATGACGGCGACGACCGACCGGGCGACCATCGTCAACATCGTCCATCACAGCTACTGGAATCTTGCCGGCCACGCGTCGGGCGACCTGCGCGACCACCGGCTGACGGTGCAGGGCGGCTTCACCACGCCGGTCGGCGCCGACCTGATCCCGACCGGGGAGGTGCGCCCGGTGGACGGCACCCCCTTCGACCTGCGCGGTGGTGTCGCATTGGGCGAGGCGCTGGACGCCGTCGGCGGCTTCGGCTTCGACCACAACTGGTGCCTGGAGGGGCCGGCCAGCGAGCTGCGGCCGGTGGCGCTGCTGGAGCATCCGGCCAGCGGCCGGCGGATGGAGCTGGCGACCGACCAGCCGGGCTTGCAGGTCTACAGCGGCGGCTATCTCAGCGAGACAATCATCGGCAAGGGCGGGCAGCCCTATTGCCGCTTCGCCGGGCTGGCGCTGGAAAGCCAGCGCTTCCCCGGCAGCCCGAACATCGGCCATTTCCCGTCGGCGCGGCTCGATCCCGGCGAGACCTACCGCCACCGCATGCAGCTGCGATTCCGGGCGGGCTGAGCGCGGCGCGGGAACCGTCCCGAGGCTTCGCGGGTTCATCCAAGGCACGGCAGCGGCTCCGCTGCCGCCCTTGCGATGACGCCCACGACGCCGGAAGGAATGGTCGACATGGCCGCGATGCCTGACGCCGCCCGCCCAACTCCCGATCTCCAGGGTTCCGCCAGTCAGTTGGGCCAGCCCTGCGCCGGCCCGATCCTGGTGCCCGGCCGGACCTGCTGGCGGCTGGAGAAGGCCGACCGGATGGCGGTCATCATCGACGCCGCCGCCTATTTCGCCCGGATCAAGGCGGCGATCCGCAATGCCCGCCACACGGTGATGCTGATCGGCTGGGATTTCGACACCCGGATCAAGCTGGAGCCCGACGATCCGATGCCGGGCGTGCCGAACGAGCTGGGCGATTTCCTGAGCTGGATCGTCCGGGTGCGGCCGGAGCTGACGATCAACGTGCTGAAATGGGATCTCGCGGTCCTGAAGATGCCGCTCCGTGGCCGGACGCCGCTGGTCCTGCTGGACTGGATGAGCAGCCGGCGCCTGCGCTTCCGCCTGGACTCCGCCCATCCGCCCGGCGCCTGCCACCACCAGAAGATCGCCATCATCGACGATGCGCTGGCCTTCTGCGGCGGCATCGACATGACCACCGACCGCTGGGATACCCCCGACCATCGCGACGGCGACCCCCGCCGGATGCGGCCGAGCGGCGAGCCCTATGGCCCCTTCCATGACGTGACCACCGCTGTGGACGGCGAGGCGGCGCGGGCCCTGGGCGAGTTGGCGCGGGAGCGCTGGCGCCGGGCGACCGGGGAGGAGCTGATCCCGCCGCCGCCGACCGAGGCCCATTGGCCGGACGATCTGGAGCCGGACTTCCGCGACATCCCCGTCGCCATCGCCCGCACCGACCCGATGGCCGGGGACGGGAGCCGGGACAAGGCCGGAAAGCGTGGCGTGCGCGAGATCGAGGCGCTGTATCTGGCCGCCATCGCCGCGGCCCGGCGGTTCATCTATCTGGAAAGCCAGTATTTCGCCTCGCAGCGCATCGTCGGCGCCATCGCCGCCCGCCTGTCGGAACCGGACGGGCCGGAGGTCGTGGTCGTCAACCCGGAACGAACCCCCGGCTGGGTCGAGGAGGAGGCGATGGGCAGCGCCCGTTCGCTGCTGGTCCAGCGCCTGCGCGCGGCCGACCCCCACGGTCGCTTCCGCATCCTGGCCCCGGTGACGGAAGGCGGGCAGGGCATCTATGTCCATGCCAAGGTCCTGGTGGTGGACGACCGCTTCCTGCGGGTGGGATCGTCCAACATCAACAACCGCTCCCAGGGGCTGGATACCGAATGCGACCTCGCCATCGAATGCCCGCCCGGCGGGCGGCAAGAAGAGTCGGAGACCTGCCGCGCCATCCGCTCCGTCCGCACGCGGCTGATGGCCGAGCATCTGGGCGTGGCGGTTGAGGAGGTGGAGCGGATGGAGGAGGGCACCGGCTCGCTGACCGCCACCGTCGACCGGCTGATGCGCGCGTCCGGCCGCTCGCTCTGTCCGCTGGAGCCGGAACCGCTGAGCGAGGCGGAGGTGGCTCTGGTGGACGAACGCCTGCTCGACCCCGACCGGCCGGAGCCGATGGCGGAGACCATCCTGCGCGGTGTGACGCTGTTCGGTGACGTGAACCGGACGGTGTGGCGGATCGGTGCCGGGATCGCCGCGGGTACTGCGGTGGGGGTCGGACTGGCCCTTCTGGCCCGCCGGAACGGGCATTGGAAAAAAATGCGCGGAGAGTGAATTCTCTGCTTGCGGGGCGCGGTCCATCCCGCTACATAAGCGCTCCCCGCGGCGCCCAACGCGGTGCGGGGAAAGCGCTTGTGGCGGAATTGGTAGACGCGCTAGGTTCAGGTCCTAGTGGCTGAAAAGCCGTGGGGGTTCGAGTCCCTCCAAGCGCACCAACACTCCAAGTGTTGGTGAAGGGTAGCAGAAGTATAGTGGGGCCATAGCTCAGCTGGGAGAGCGCTACAATGGCATTGTAGAGGTCAGGAGTTCGATCCTCCTTGGCTCCACCACTTCTGAAGAGTTTGGGTAGGTTTAGGTCTTGTCTGTCGGGGTGAAGCCTTGTAAAAGGCGCCGCTCCTCAGCGCGGGTGTAGCTCAGTTGGTTAGAGCGCCGGCCTGTCACGCCGGAGGCCGCGGGTTCAAGTCCCGTCACTCGCGCCACTTTGCGGGCGTAGCTCAGGGGTAGAGCACAACCTTGCCAAGGTTGGGGTCGAGGGTTCGAATCCCTTCGCCCGCTCCATTACTGGAGCGACAGTTCTAGGGTTCCCGTGGTCTCGTAGCTCAGCGGGAGAGCACTACGTTGACATCGTAGGGGTCACTGGTTCAATCCCAGTCGGGACCACCATTCCGAAGGCCTCAAGGTAATCCCTTGGGGCCTTCGCCATTTCCGCCCCCGCACTTCTTTGCATTCCATTCCGCCGGCTGTTCCCGTATTCGTAGTGCCCGAAGGCGCATACGGGGTAAGGGGCGAGGCGACGCATGATCCGCGGCGGGTTGATCACCAAGGACTTCCTGGTCGAAGGCATTGCAGAGACCGAGGCATGGAAGACCCTGTCGGACGAGGCCGTCGCCGGCATCCGCAGCGTCCTGGACGGGCATCTCGCCAGCCTGCTGAAGGTGCGGAACCCGACCGAGTCCGATACCGAGGAACGCTTCATCTATCCGGTGCTCGCCGCGCTTGGCTGGACGGAGGTGCTGAAGCAGCAGAACCTGACGGTCAAGGGCCGCCGCGACGTGCCCGATGCGCTGCTGTTCGCCGACCGCGCCGCCTATGACCGGGCGGCACCGCTCGACCCCTACAAGCGGTTCCAGCATGGATTGTGCGTGGTCGAGGCCAAGCGGTGGCAGCGCCCGCTCGACCGAGAGACGAAAGGGCACAGGCAGGACCGCGGCACCGACGGCGGCGTTCCGTCCACCCAGATGCTGCGCTATCTGCGCCGGGTGGAGGATCTGGTGCAGGGCGGCCTGCGCTGGGGCATCCTGACCAACGGCACGGTCTGGCGGCTCTATTGGCAGGGCGCGGTGTCGGTGGCCGAGGATTTCTTCGAGATCGATCTGGCCAAGGTGCTGGGCCACGACGATCTCGACCTGATCGACCGCCAGACCACCGATTCGGCCGATCCGGCAACGGCGCGGGCGCATGCGTTGCGGCTGTTCATCCTGTTCTTCGGCCGCAACGGCTTCCTGCCCAACCATGCCGGCCGCAGTTTCCACGATCTGGCGCTGGAAGAGGGCAAGTTCTGGGAACAGCGGGTTGCCAGCAACCTGTCCGACATGGTGTTCGACGAGGTGTTCCCCCGGCTCGCCAACGCCATCGTCCAGGCCGACCCGCAACGGGACAAGGCGCTCGGCCCCGATTATCTGGAGACGGTGCGGCAGGGCACGCTGGTGCTGCTGTACCGCCTGCTGTTCGTGCTCTATGCCGAGGACCGCAACCTCCTGCCCGACGAAACCGGCCCTTACGCCGACTACGCCCTGACCAGACAGCGCATCGCGATTGCCGCGAAGCTGACGGCGGGCGGCAAATATCCCGCCTCCTACCGCGAGATCTGGTCGCGGCTGACCGGCATCTTCCAGGCCATCGCCAAGGGTGACGACGATCTCGGCATTCCACCCTACAATGGCGGCCTGTTTTCCGGCGAGACGGCGCCGATCCTGGAACGGGTGGCCCTGCCCGATCCGGTGATGGCGGAGGTCATCTTCCGCCTGTCGCATCAGGCCGACCCGAAATCCGGCCGGCCGCCCAAATACATCAACTACCGCGACCTGTCGGTGCAGCAGCTGGGATCCGTCTATGAACGGATTCTGGAGCACGACATTCGCGCGCGGGAGGACGGCACGGTCGAGGTCGTCGTCGATGCCACCGCCCGCAAGGGGTTCGGGTCCTACTACACGCCGGAGGAGCTGGTGACGCTGGTCATCCAGCGCACCGTCGGGCCGCTGGTGAACCAGCGCCGCAACGCCTTCGCCGCGCTGGCTTCGACCGAAGGCGGCAGCCCGGCCGAGAAGGCGGAGCGGCTGGACCGGCTGCGCCGGCTGGATCCCGCCTGCAGCATGCTGGACCTGCGCATCTGCGACCCCGCCATGGGATCCGGCCATTTCCTGGTGACGCTGGTCGACTGGCTGGCCGACGAGGTGCTGTCGGCGATGGCCGAGGCCACCATGCTGGTGGATTGGGCCGACTATGATTCGCCGCTGGCCGCGCGGATCGAGGCGATCCGGGCCGAGATCGCCGGGAACGCCAAGCGCCATGGCTGGCCGCTGCGCGACGACCAGCTGGACGACCGCCACATCGTCCGCCGCATGATCCTGAAGCGCGTCGTCCATGGCGTGGACAAGAACCGCATGGCGGTGGAGCTGGCGAAGGTGTCGCTGTGGCTGCACAGCTTCACCGTCGGCGCGCCGCTGTCCTTCCTGGATCACCATCTGCGCTGCGGCGACAGCGTGGTCGGCGCCTGGACCCTGCCGGTGATCCGCGAGTTGCAGGACCGCGGCGCGCTGATGCGCCCCGGCCTGATGCAGCAGGTCGAACGCGCCGCCGAAGGCATGCGGCGGGTGGAGGAGAGCAACGACAGCGACCTGTCGGAGGTGGCGCGCTCCGAACAGGCCTTCGCCGAGGTGGAGGAGGACACCGGCGCCGTCGCCGGCTTCTTCTCGCTGCTGACGGCGGAGCGGATGATGGGCGTGTTCGACGCCGCGCCCAAGAAACAGCCGCCGCCGGTCGATGCCCTGGTCAAGGCGGGAAAGCCGGAAAAGCAGATCGCCAAGGCGCGCGAGGACGCCCGCGCCTTCGACCGCGCCGCCGCCTTCCAGATGGTGCTGGACGGAACCTTCGGCGATCCGGTCGCCATCGCCGCCGGCAATTCCCGCATCGCTTCGCCGGACCTGCGCGCCCAATACAGCCTGCTCGATCCCGATCCGCCGGCGCAGGCCAGCCTGTTCGCCCCACCCAGCGGCGACGACCGCCGCCGCGTGCTGGCCGACGCCCTGGTGGAGGAGGCGCGTGCCCTGGCCGCCCGCCACCGCTTCCTGCATTGGCAGATCGCCTTCCCCAACATCTGGAGCGAGCTGGCCTCCGCCCGGCCGGCCGGCGGCTTCGATGCGGTGATCGGCAATCCGCCCTATGTCCGGCAGGAGTTGCTGGGCGCGGTCAAGCCGGCGCTGAAGCCGCGCGCCGGCGACCCCGGCCTGACCCCGCCGCCGGAAGGGTCGGCGGAGGAACAGGTCACGCAATGGCGGCGCGGCCTGCTGGACGCCCGCCCCGGCTTCCTGGCCTTCGACGGCATGGCCGACCTCTATGTCTATTTCTATGAGCAGGGCCTGCGGCTGCTGCGTCCGGGCGGGCGCATGGGCTATGTCGTGACCAACAAATGGCTGAAGGCCGGCTATGCCGAGCCGCTGCGCGGCCTGTTCGGCGAAGCGGCCTGGGTCGAGTTCATCGCCGATTTCGGCCATGCCAAGCATTTCTTCCCCGACGCCGACGTCTTCCCGTCGGTGCTGGTGGTGCGCCGCCCCGACGACGCCCCCGATGGCGCCAAGGCCCCGGAAAAGCTGGAGGTCTGTGCCATCCCGCGCGACGCCGTGCCGGAAAAGGGCGTGGGTGCGGTGGTGGAGGCGGCCTCCTACCCGATGCCGCGCGCCGTCTTCACCCGCCAGAGCTGGACCCTGGAGCCGCCGGCGGTGATGGCTCTCCTGGAGAAGATCCGCCGCAATGGCGTGCCGCTGGCCGAGTATGCCGGGGTGAAGCCCCTGAACGGCATCAAGACCGGCTTCAACGAGGCCTTCCTGATCGACACGCCGACCCGCGACCGGCTGGTCGGCGACGACCCCGGCTGTGCCGAGATCATCAAGCCTTATCTGCGCGGGCAGGATGTGGAGCGGTGGCATTCGCCGCTCAGCGACATGTTCATGATCGTCATGAAGTCCAGCGGCGACTACCCTTGGCCCTGGGCCGGCGCGAACAGCGAGCAGTCGGCGGAAACGACCTTCCGGGCGACCTACCCGTCGCTTCACCGGCATTTCAAGGTTTACGAGGAGCGGCTGCGTGCCCGCCAGGACAAGGGCCGCTTCTGGTGGGAACTGCGTTCTTGCGGGTATTATGATGTTTTCCAGAAGTCAAAAATATTCTATCAGGAAATACAATATCATCCATCATACAGCTTGATTGAATCAGAGGTTTACGCAAACAACAAAGTATTTTTAATTGGTAAGAGAGATTTTGGTCTGGTTTCTATTCTGAACTCTCCGTTAATATGGTGGTTTAATTGGAGGTATTTGCCGCACATGAAGGATGAGGCTCTCTCTTCTACAGGGGCGAAAATGGAAATTTTCCCGGTAGCCGATATTCGGAATCAAGATGTTGTTGAAGAGTTTGTTGAAAGCCTGATTGTCTCGAAGAAGAGCATGGCAGAGGCAAATGCGCAGATCGCAGCGTGGCTGCTCCATGAATTCGGAGTCCAGAAGCAAGGAATCGCCTTATCCACTCCGCACAAGCTCGACGCCGACGGATTCGTCGAGGCGGTCAAGGCTGTCTTGCCCAAGCGTCGCCGGCTGTCGGCGGCCGACATCGGCGAGTTGAAGCGCGAGCATGCCGCCACCATCGCCCCCGCCCGGACGGCGGCGGCGGAGGTTTTGCGGTTGGAACGCCGGCTGTCCGATCTGGTCAACCAGGCTTATGGCCTGACGCCCGAGGAAATCCGCCTGATGTGGAAAAGCCATACGCCCCGCATGCCGCTGAACCCCGCCGACGAACTGGAAAGGCTGGCGCGCGGCGGGTGATCTTTATTTAAGCTTTCTTTATGGTGCTCATGGCCTTTCCAAGAGGTATCCTAAAAGTGAAATTTGCAGAGTGTGCTGCAGAGTACTTGCCGCTTATACTGGACGCCTTGCGGGATGCAACGGGAAAGCCTCTTTCTGTTTCCCAAGTTGCATCCGCTGTTCGGGGAAAGACGAGTATTCCAAGCGATAGTTTTAAAAAGTCTTCGACCAATGGCCGCTCAATTTTTGAGAATCATATCCGTTGGTGTGGGTTCTATCTGAATAAGGCGTCTGCCATAGTCCAGAACAGGAACGGACTTTGGGAGTTGAAGTCATATGGGCAGAGGCTTCATCTTTCACCCCAAGGTGCAGCGAAGCTCCTTGAAGAGCATAAATTATCGTTTCCGGGCGGATTTGATGAAGATACTCGGTCTCCGTTTGAATTTCAGAATAGAGAGCCGATCTGTTGGTTGGTTGGCGCAAAATGGAGCGATGGAAGCGATCAGTTTGATCGCTTTATGCATGAGGGCGTTTGGATTGCGGATCCGAGCAACCCGCCAAAGGATGCCGTGCGGCGGATGCAAGCTGGCGATAGCGTTGTCATTAAGGCAGCTTTTGTTCGGAAAAAGAATTTGCCATTTGAATATGGCGGCAAACATGTTTCCGTAATGAGGATAAAGGCTACTGGGATAATATTAGAAAATTTCGGTGACGGTAATCACGTAAAGGTGAAGTGGGATAGGGTGTATGAGCCAAGAGATTGGTATTTTTACACTGTCAGAACTGCGATCACACCGATTTACAGCGATAATAAAAAAAGTGAAAATCTTTTAAGATTCATATTCAGGAATGAGCCTCAGGATTATAGTTTATGGTTGGGTAGACCAAGAAGGGGAAGGCGTAGGTCTGAGAAGCCCTCGGAAAACGAATATCCACCGGCATCGTCTGAAGAACGTTCGGTCGAGGAAAAGGCCGTTCCGCAAGTGTATATCTCCGACGCTGAAACCGTTGTAAGAGAGGTCGCTTCCGAGCTGGTCGGTGGGTATCCGTATACGGTGGAGCAGGTCATCGCCGATGGCTGCTTCCTGCCCGAAACAGCCCTGTCCGCCATGCTGGCGCAATGGCGGGTCAAGAAGAACCTGATCCTGCAAGGGCCGCCTGGAACCGGCAAGACGTGGCTCGCCAAGCGTCTGGGCTTGGCGCTGATCGGGGCCGACGACCGGGAGACGCTGCGGACGCGGCTGCGCGTCGTCCAGTTCCACCCCTCGCTGTCCTATGAGGATTTCGTGCGGGGCTACCGTCCGAGTGGCGATGGCCGGCTGATGCTGCAGGATGGCGTGATGATGGAAGCCATCGAGGCCGCTGCGGACGAGCCGGACATTCCCTTCGTCCTGGTGATCGAGGAGATCAACCGCGGCAACCCCGCCCAGATCCTGGGCGAGATGCTGACCCTGCTGGAAAGCACCAAGCGCAAGCCGTCGGAGGCGATGGAGCTGACCTATCGCAAAACCCCCGGCGAGCGGGTGCATGTGCCCGAGAATCTCCATGTCATCGGCACGATGAACGTCGCCGACCGCTCGCTGGCTCTGGTCGATCTGGCGCTGCGCCGCCGCTTCGCCTTCGTCGATCTGGAACCGGCCTTCGGTCCGACCTGGCGCGGCTGGTGCAGCGAGCGCGGCATCGGCGCCGACCTGTTGGACATCATCGAGGCCCGCATCGGGGCGCTGAACCAGACCATCGCCGCCGCCCCGTCGCTCGGGCCGCAATTCCGCATCGGCCATTCCTTCCTGACCCCGGACGAGACGGTCGCCGACCCGGCCGGCTGGTATCGCGCCATGGTGGAGACGGAGATCGGGCCGCTGCTGGACGAACATTGGTATGACGCCCCCGACGTCGCGCGGGCGGAGCGGAAGAAGCTGCTGGCCGGCATCGCCGGATGACGGAGGCCGCGGGGATGGAGGGGGCGCCGGCGGGCGATGCCGGCAGCGGGCGCATCGGCCGCATTCCGGTGCGGAACCTGTGGCTGCTGATGCTCTATGCCAGCGACCTCGCGCGCTGGAACGGCCCGTTCCAGGGGGCGACCGAGCAGGATCTGGACGACATCCCCGACCTCGTCGCCCGGCTGCTGGCCGACGCGGTGGAGCGGCGGCTGCGGCGTTCCCTGAGCGGCGGCTATGTCCAGCGCGACCGCAGGCTCAGCCGGGTGCGCGGCCGCATCGACCTGCTGCGGACGGAGGCCCAGCAGCTGTTGACCCGCGGGCAGGTCCATTGCCGGTTCGAGGAGCCGACGCTCGACACGCCGCGCAACCGGCTGGTCCGCGCCGCGCTCGACCGGCTGGCGCGGCTGGTCTCCGGGCCGGATCTCGCCCGCCGTTGCCGCCTGCTGGCCGTCGGGCTGGGACGGGCCGGAGTCGGCGGGCTGCGCCCGTCGCGGGCCGAACTCGCTGCCGACCAGATCGGCCGCAACGACGACGGCGACCGCCTGATGGTGGCGCTCGCCCGGCTGGCCTTCGACCTCGCCCTGCTGACGGAGGAGGCCGGAACCACCGCGATGGTGTCCCCCGACCGCGACGAACGCCGGGTCCGCAGCCTGTTCGAGAAGGCGGTATTGGGCTTCGCCCGCCTGGAGCTGACGCCGCAGGGGTGGAGCGTGCGCGGCGGCACGCCATTGTCTTGGCCGGTGGCCGACATGTCCGAGGGCATGGGCGCGATCCTGCCGGGGATGCGGCTCGACATCCTGCTCGACGCCCCCGGCGGCCGGCGGCTGGTGATCGACACCAAATTCGCCGCCATCCTGCGTTCCGGCCGGTTCGGGCAGGACCGGCTGTCCAACGGCCATCTCTACCAGATCTACGCCTATCTGCGGTCGCAGGAGGAGCGCAGCCCGGCCTGGAAGACCGCCGCCGGCCTGCTGCTGCATCCGGCGGTGGGGGCGACGCCGCATGAATGGGCGGCGATCCAGGGCCACGCCATCCATGCCGCCGCCATCGACCTGACCCTGTCCACCGCCGATGTGCGGCGGGCGCTGCGCCGGACGATCCTGACCGCCATCGGCGATGGTGATGGCGCCGGGCAGGACGGCTGACGGCAGCCCGCCCTCTGCTCAGATCATCGCCAACGGCTGCTTGCGCTTCGGCGGCGGGAAGGCCTTGTCGATCTCCGCGATGTCCTCCCCGGTCAGGGTCAGCGTGGCGGCTTTGGCATTCTCGATGGCGTGCGCCGTGGTTCCGGCCTTGGGAATCGCGATCACGCCTTGCTGCCGCAACGCCCAGGCCAGCGCCACCTGGGCCGGGGTCGCGCCGTGCCGCTTCGCCACCGCCAGCAATGCGGGGGAGCGCAGCAGCCGGCCGCCCTGGCCGATGGGGGAATAGGCCATCACCGGCATGCGCGCGGTGTGCTGGAAGGGCAGCAGATCATAGTCGATGCCCCGGTGTTCGGGATTGTAGAGCACCTGATTGACGGCGCAGCCGTGCAGGTCGCTGACCTCCGCCAACTCCTCCAGATCGTCGACATCGAAGTTCGACACGCCCCAGCGGGCGATCTTGCCGGCCTGGATCAGCGTTTCGAACGCCTCGACCGTCTCCTCCAGCGGCACGCCGCCGCGCCAGTGCAGCAGATAGAGGTCGATGCGGTCGATCCCCAGCCGCTTGAGGCTGCGCTCGCAGGCCTTGACCGTGCCGATGCGGGACGCGTTGCTGGGCAGGACCTTGGTGACGATGAACAGCCCGTCGCGGCAGCCGGCGATGGCCTCGCCCACCAGCTCCTCCGAGGCGCCGTCGCCATACATCTCGGCCGTGTCGATCAGGGTCATGCCGTGGTCGATGCCGGCCCTGATGGCGGCGATCTCCGCGGCACGGTCGCCGCGCCCTTCCGCCATCATCCAGGTGCCCTGGCCGAGAGCCGGAACGTCGGTGCCGTCCGGCAGGGTCACGCGCTTCATCTCCAGTTCCTCGTCCGTCATCCCGAAAAACAACAAGCTGGCCTCGCGGGGCCAGCTTGTCCAATGCCTATTCGGTGGGTTTTCCGGAAGATGGAAGCGGTTCAGGCCGCCTTCTTCGGCGCCCCGGCATGGCCGCCTTCCAGGAAGTTCAGCAACTCCTCGCGGTAGTCGTAATAGCGCGGATGCTCCAGCAGGGCCTGCCGGGTGCGCGGATGGGGGATGTCGACGGTCAGGACATGGCCGATCCTGGCATTCGGGCCGTTGGTCATCATCACCACCCGGTCGGCCAGCAGAAGCGCCTCGTCGACATCGTGGGTGACGCAGACCGCCGTCACCTTGGTGCGCGCCCACACCTCCATCAGCACTTCCTGCAGCTCCCAGCGGGTCAGGCTGTCGAGCATGCCGAACGGCTCGTCCAGCAGCAGCAGCTTGGGCGACAGGGCGAAGGCGCGGGCGATGCCGACGCGCTGCTTCATGCCGTTGGACAGCTCCGCCGCCTTCTTGTCCATGGCATCGCCCAGACCGACGCGGGCGAGGTAGTAGCGGGCGATGTCGGCGCGCTCGCCCTTGTTCGCATGGGGATAGACGCGGTCGACGCCGAGCATGACGTTCTCGTAAGCCGTCAGCCAGGGGAACAGGCTGGGGGCCTGGAACACCACGGCGCGGTCGGGGCCGGCGCCGTCCACCTCCTTGCCGTCCAGCACGATGCCGCCGCTGGTCACGTCGGCCAGCCCCGCGACCATCGACAGCACCGTGGACTTGCCGCAGCCGGAATGGCCGATCAGCGAAACGAACTCGCCCTTGCGCATCTTCAGGTCGAAGCCGTCCACCACGGTCAGCGGCCCCTTCGGCGTGGCGAAGGTTTTGGTCAGGCGGGTGAATTCCAGATAGCGGTCCTCCATCCCGCGCCCGCCCATCGCCTCGATATAGGCCTTGGGCGGGGGCGAGGCGGTGATCGGCTTCACGTCCGGCAGGACCAAGCCGTCATCGCCGCCGGTGCCGCGGGCGACGCCGACCTCCATCAGATAGGCGGTGACCTCGGCGCGCAGGCGCTTGAAATCCTCGTCATGGTTGACGGCGGTGCGGTCGCGCGGGCGCGGCAGATCGACGGTGAAGGCGGGGCCGAGCGTGGCGTTCGGGCCGGGCGTCAGCGGAATGATGCGGTCGGCCAGCAGGATCGCCTCGTCCACATCGTTGGTGATCAGGATGACGGTCTTGCGGTCCTTGCGCCAGATCGCCTCGATCTCGTCCTGCAGCTTGGCGCGGGTCAGGGCGTCGAGCGCCGACAGCGGCTCGTCCAGCAGCAGCATCTCCGGGCTCATGGCCAGCGCGCGGGCGAAGCCGACGCGCTGGCGCATGCCGCCCGACAGCTCATTCGGCCGGCGGTCGGTGGCGTGGCCGAGGCCGACCGTCTCCACCGCGCGGCGGGTCAGCACGCCGCGCTCGGATGAGGGCTTGGCCTTGTGGACGGCGTCCACCGCCAGCGCGACATTCTCCTTCACGCTGAGCCAGGGCATCAGCGAATAGGATTGGAAGACCAGACCGCGCTCCGGGCCGGGGCCGGTGACCGGCTTGCCGCGGTAGAGCACCTCGCCGGTATCGGGCATCGCCAGACCGGCGATCAGGTTGATCAGCGTCGACTTGCCGGAGCCGGAGAAGCCGACGATGGCGACGAACTCGCCCTCTTCGATCGACAGCTCAATGTCGCGCAGCACCTGCGTGCTACCGTAGGACTTCGATACACCCTTCAGGTCCAGGATCGCCATGGCCGGTGTCTCCTTAGCGGGCGGGGCTGTGGCTGACGGCGGATTGCAGCGCCAGCATCACGCGGTCGAGCAGGAAGCCGATCAGGCCGATGGTGAAGACCGCCACCATGATCTTGGCGAGCGAGTTGGAGGAGCCGTTCTGGAATTCGTCCCAGACGAATTTGCCGAGGCCGGGGTTCTGGGCCAGCATCTCCGCGGCGATCAGCACCATCCAGCCCACGCCCAGCGACAGCCGCAGGCCGGTGAAGATGTAGGGCAGGGCCGACGGCAGCACGAGGCGGCGGACCATGGTGGGGCCGGAGAGCTGAAGCACCTTGCCGACATTCATCAGGTCGCGGTCGATGGAGGAGACGCCGACCGCGGTGTTGATCAGGGTCGGCCACAGCGAGCACAGCGTGACGGTGATGGCGGAGGTCAGGAAGGACTTCTCGAACAGCGGGTCGCTGCCCGACACGGTGGCGCTGACCACCATGGTGACCAGCGGCAGCCAGGCCAGCGGCGACACCGGCTTGAAGATCTGGATCAGCGGGTTGATCGCGGCATTGACGGTCGGCGACAGGCCGCTCGCCACCCCCAGCGGCACCGCCACCAGCGCGCCGAGCAGGAAGCCGGTGAAGACCGTCTTCAGGCTGGTGACGATCTGGTCGAGGTAGGTCGGCTTGCCGGCATAGGGGCGGGTCTTGACCTCCGCCTTCGGATCCTTCGCCAGGATCTCGGCGTTGCGCTTGGCCTGCCGGTCGTAGAAGGCGGCCTCCTTGGCGCGCTCGGCCTTGTGGTCGGCATAGAGGTTGGTCGCCTGCTCCCACACCTGGGCCGGGCCGGGAATGGCGCCAAGGCTGGTCTGCACCTGCGGGGCCGCCCAGCCCCAGGCGGCGAGGAACAGCAGGATGGCGGTCAGCGGGATGCCCATCTGGCGCCACAGCTCGATCCCCTGCTGGCGCGGGTTCTCTCCGGATGCCAGCCGCAGCAGCGGCGCCAGCCAGCCGAGGCCGAGGGTGTTCAGGGCGGAAGCGATGCGGTTGAGCGTATGGGTGCGGCGGGCCTTGCGCTGGGCGCGGGCGAGGTCGGCGGAGGTGTCGGTCAAGCTGGTCATGGCGGGGTGTCCTGAGCTGTCGGCGGGGGCGTCTCGGCTACGATTGCCCCCTCCCCGACCCTCCCCCGCCTTTGGCGGGAGAGGGTGCCTTACGGGAGGGCGGCGGCAGTCCCCTCCACCGCCGAAGGCGGGGGAGGGTTAGGGAGGGGGCAATGCTGCTTACCCCCCCACCACCTGACCGCCCTCGACCTTCTGGTCGCCCTTCAGGCCGATGGGCTGCTTGGCGAGGTAGTCGTTCGGCTTGCGGCCGTCATAGGGGATGCCGTCGATGAAGCCGTTATCCACCGGCTTGTAGCCGTCGCTCGTCCACGGGAAGTCGGCTTCTTTCGACTTGCCTTCCTCGACCAGCAGCTTGGCGGCCTGGAGATAGACGTCGGGCTTGTAGACCTTGCGGGCGGTCTCGTCGTACCAGGCGTCCGGCTTGGCCTCGGCGATCTGGCCCCAGCGGCGCATCTGGGTCAGGTACCAGACGGCGTCGGAATAGAAGGGATATGTGGCGTTGTAGCGAAAGAAGACGTTGAAGTCGGGAACGTCGCGCTTGTCGCCCTTCTCATACTCGAAGGTGCCGGTCATCGAGTTGGCGATCACCTTGGCGTCGGCGCCGACATATTCGGGCTTGGCCAGGATCTTCACGGCTTCGGCACGGTTGGCGTTGTTGTTCTCGTCCAGCCACTGGGCGGCGCGAATCAGCGCCTTGACGACGGCCAGATGGGTCTTGGGGTTCTTTTTCGCCCACTCGTCGGTGACGCCGAAAACCTTCTCGGGGTTGTTCTTCCAGATCTCGGTGTCGGTGATGACCGGCACGCCGATGCCCTTCATCACCGCCTGCTGGTTCCACGGCTCGCCGACGCTGTAGCCGTAGATGGTGCCGGCCTCCAGCGTCGCCGGCATCTGCGGCGGCGGAGTGACGGACAGCAGCGCGTCGGCGCCGATCTGGCCCGACACGTCGGTCGGGCTGTAGAAGCCGGGGTTGATCCCGCCCGACGCCAGCCAATAGCGCAGCTCGTAATTGTGGGTCGAGACCGGGAAGACCATGCCCATGTTGAAGGGCTTGCCCTCGGCCTTGTACTGGGCGATCACCGGCTTCAGCGCGTCGGCCTTGATCGGGTGGAGCGGCTTGCCGTCCGCGCCCTTCGGCACGTTGGCCTTCATCTTCTGCCAGACATCGTTCGACAGCGTGATGCCGTTGCCGTTCAGGTCCATCGAGAAGGCGGTGACGATGTGCGCCTTGGTGCCGAAGCCGATGGTGGCGCCCAGCGGCTGGCCGGCCAGCATGTGGGCGCCGTCCAGCTCGCCGGAAATCACGCGGTCGAGCAGGACCTTCCAGTTCGCCTGCGGCTCCAGCGTTACTGAGAGGCCTTCATCCTCGAAGAAGCCCTTTTCGGCGGCGATGGCGAGCGGCGCCATGTCGGTCAGCTTGATGAAGCCGAGCTTCAGCTGGTCCTTCTCCACGTCGAGCGGCGCGGCGATGGCAGAGACGCCCGCCGTCAGGGCGATGACGGCAGCGGCGGATGCGAGAAGGCGGCGAAGGGTGTGGGAGGTCTGGGCCACGTCGGTTGCTCCATCTCTGAAATCCGGACCAGCGGTCGGGTGGGGCGACACCGGTGTCGATTTTCTGGGCAAGTCCCGGACTGGCCGTTTTTCAGGCAGTAAGGCCATCGAAAGCGTCCAGCGGGATCGACCGGAAAAGCCTTGTTGCAAGGCCCGTCGATACCGGGGTCGGCAACACTGCCGGGGCTGGCCCATCATTGGACGCTTGGGATGCACGCACCGTCGTTGGCGCGTCTCTGGCCTCCTTCTACGCAAGCCTCATGCCAAAGGATGGGTTTTGCCGGAAAATGGGCCGGAGTGCTTGATTCATCTGGCTATGACCCGGCGGAAGGTATGAAGCACCCGGCGGGGTGACCGCACCGTCTGCCGATTTTTGCGGCGCACGCAAACCCGCTTGGTCATCCTTTGTGCAAGACCTAAGGATGATCCAAAAACAGGCACCTAGGTATCGGGTGCGGAATGGCGCGGGAAGCCGCGGAATCGCTGGGCTTTTCCCGATATCGTCCGCTTGCGAAGGGCTTGGCACGCGGATTGCGAAGGGATTGGCGAGACAACAGCGGGCGCCAGCAACGTCGCCAGTGCCCGCGACATCGGCCGATCCCACGCGACGACGCGCGGATTTGGCCCTGGTTCGACGACGAACCGCCCGGACAACGGCGTCCGAACAGGTGCGTGCCCGCCTTCGCGATCCACTCGCGGGGCAGGGGCGCTGCCCGTTCGGACGCCTTTCTTTTTGGCCCCGTGCCTGACCTCAAGGCAGGCCGGACACGATAGACGAGGCAGACGCGCCATGGACATGCATCTCTCATCGAACAACGGGCCCGTCGTTGAAACTAGCGAGGCCGAACTGCGCAACGCCGGCCCGGTCAGGGAACGGCTGGTGGTCGTCGGCAACGGCATGGCCGGCATGAAGACGGTGGAGGAGCTGCTGGCCAAGGCGCCCGGCCGCTTCGACATCACCGTCTTCGGGGCCGAGCCGCATCCGAACTACAACCGCATCATGCTGTCGCCGGTGCTGGCGGGCGAGAAGACCTTCGACCAGATCGTGTTGAACAGCCGCGAGTGGTACGACGCCAACGGCATCACGCTGCTGACCGGCGAGGCGGTGGAGAGCATCGACCGCGTGGGCAAGACGGTCGTCTCGCAGTCGGGCCGCGTCGTTCCCTACGACAAGCTGCTGATCGCCACCGGCTCCATGCCCTTCATCATCCCGGTGCCGGGTTCGACCCTGCCGGGCGTCATCGGCTTCCGCGATCTGGCCGATGTGGACGCCATGCTGGCGGCGGCGGCGAAGGGCGGCCGCGCCGTGGTGATCGGCGGCGGCCTTCTTGGGCTGGAGGCCGCCAACGGCCTGCGGGTCAAGGGGATGGAGGTCACCGTCGTCCACCTGATGCCGACGCTGATGGAACGCCAGCTCGACCCGTCGGCCGGCATGCTGCTGCAACGCGAGTTGGAGCGCCGCGGCATCGAGGTGCTGACCGGCGCCGATACGGCGGAGATTGTCGGCGACGACCGGGTCGGCGCCGTGCGGCTGAAGGATGGGCGAGAGCTGCCGGCCGACATCGTCGTCATGGCGGTGGGCATCCGCCCCAACATGGCACTGGGCAAGGCGGCCGGGCTGGACTGCGGGCGCGGCATCCGCGTCGATGACCGGATGCGCACCAGCGATCCGTCGATCTACGCGGTCGGCGAATGCGTCGAGCATCGCGGCGTCACCTGGGGCCTCGTCGCCCCGCTGTTCGAGATGGCGAAGGTGCTGGCCCATGATCTGGCGGGCGGGGAGGGTGCCGCCTACACCGGTTCCGTCACCTCGACCAAGCTGAAGGTGACCGGCGTCGATGTGTTCTCCGCCGGCGATTTCTCCGGTGGGGAGGGGACCGAGGACATCGTGTTCCGCGACGCCGCCCGTGGCGTCTACAAACGTCTGGTGCTGAAGGATGGCAAGCTGTTGGGCGCCGTGCTGTATGGCGACACCAAGGACGGCGCCTGGTACTTCTCGCTGCTGAAGGACGGCGCCGACGTGTCGGCCGAACGCGACACCATGATCTTCGGCCAGGGCTTCGGCGGTGCCGATGCCGGTGACCCGAACGCCGCCATCGCGGCACTGCCGGACAGCGCCGAGATCTGCGGCTGCAACGGCGTCTGCAAGGGCACCATCGTCAAGGCGATCACCGAAAAGGGCCTGACCAGCCTGGACGAGGTGAAGGCGCACACCAAGGCGTCGGCCTCCTGCGGCGGCTGCGCCGGCACGGTGGAGCGGCTGCTGGCGGTGACGCTGGGCGACGGCTTCACCGCCGCGCCCAAGGTCAAGCCGATGTGCAAATGCACCCACCACAGCCATGATCAGGTGCGCGCCGCCATCGTCGAGCGCGGGCTGAAGACCATGGCCGAGGTGTTCCAGGCGATGGATTGGACGACGCCCGACGGCTGCGCCTCCTGCCGGCCGGCGCTGAATTATTACCTGCTGTGCGCCTGGCCGGGTCAGTACAAGGACGACTACCAGTCGCGCTACATCAACGAGCGCGCCCACGCCAACATCCAGAAGGACGGCACCTATTCGGTGGTGCCGCGCATGTGGGGCGGGCTGACCAATGCGGCGGAGCTGCGCGCCATCGCCGACGTGGTGGACAAGTTCGCCATCCCCACGGTGAAGGTCACCGGCGGCCAGCGCATCGACCTGTTCGGCGTGAAGAAGGAGGATCTGCCGGCGGTCTGGGCCGACCTCAACGCCGCCGGCATGGTGTCCGGCCATGCCTATGCCAAGGGGCTGCGCACGGTGAAGACCTGCGTCGGCTCGGAATGGTGCCGCTTCGGCACGCAGGACTCGACCGGGCTGGGCGTGAAGCTGGAACGGATGACCTGGGGCACCTGGACCCCGCACAAGGTCAAGCTGGCGGTCTCCGGCTGCCCGCGCAACTGCGCCGAGGCGACCATCAAGGATCTGGGCGTGGTGTGCATCGACAGCGGCTATGAGTTGCATGTCGGTGGCAACGGCGGCCTGCATGTCCGCGCCTGCGACCTGCTGGTCCGCGTGGGCACGGAGGAGGAGGTGTTGGAATACACCGGCGCCTTCATGCAGCTGTACCGCGAGGAGGCCCGCTATCTGGAGCGCACCGCGCCGTGGGTGGAGCGGGTCGGGTTGGGCCACATCAAGGCGGCGCTGGTCGACGATCCGGAGCGGCGCCGGGCGTTGCACGCGCGCTTCCTGTTCTCGCAGACCTTCTCGCAGGACGACCCGTGGGCGGAGCGCGCCGCCAAGGGCGTCGACCGTCACGAATTCAATCTGCTCGCCGAAGTGGGGTAACGGATCATGGACAGCATCGTCATGGAAAGCGCCACTCCGGAAACCGTCTGGACCCAGGTCGGCAGCATCGACGACATCCCGGTGCTGGGCTCGCGCGTCGTCCGCACGCCCGATGGCGACATCGCCCTGTTCCGTACGGCGGCCGACGAGGTCTTCGCGCTGGAGGATGCCTGCCCGCACAAGCAGGGGCCGCTGTCCCAGGGCATCGTCCATGGCCGCCGCGTCACCTGCCCGCTGCACAATTGGGTGATCGAGCTGGCGACCGGCGAGGCCGTCGCCCCCGACGAGGGCCGCACCGGCCATGTCCCGGTGCGGGTGGAGGGTCGCGGCGTCTCCCTCGCGCTCGGCGAGGCCAAGCTGTCGCGCGGCGGCTGCCGCAAGGCGTGCGGCCATGTTTGACGGGGCGGAGTCGTCCTCCGGACCGAAACGGGAGGTGAAGACCACCTGTCCCTATTGCGGGGTCGGGTGTGGGGTGGTCGCGCGCGTTTCGGCCGATGGCGCCGTCAGCGTGCGTGGCGATGCCGACCACCCGGCGAACCGGGGGCGGCTCTGCTCCAAGGGGTCGGCGTTGGCCGACACGCTGGTGCCGGACGGGCGGCTGCTCCATCCCGAAATCGGGGATCAGCGCGTGTCCTGGGACGAGGCGTTGGACGAGGTGGCCCGCCGCTTTTCCGACACCATCGCCGAGCATGGGCCGGAGTCGGTGGCCTTCTACGTCTCCGGCCAGCTGCTGACCGAGGATTACTACGTCGCCAACAAGCTGATGAAGGGCTTCATCGGGTCGGCGAACATCGACACCAACTCCCGCCTTTGCATGGCCTCGTCGGTGGTCGGGCACAAGCGGGGGCTGGGCGCCGACGCGGTGCCGGGCACCTATGAGGATTTCGACTGCGCCGATCTGGTGGTGCTGGTGGGGTCGAACCTCGCCTGGTGCCATCCGGTTTTGCACCAGCGGCTGCTGGCGGCGCGGGCGGAGAGGGGCACGCGCATCGTCGTGGTCGATCCGCGCCGCACCGATTGCGTCGATGCCGCCGACCGCCATCTGGCGCTGAAGGCCGGCACCGATGCGCTGCTGTTCAATGGGCTGCTGGCCTATCTGGACAGCCGCGGCCATCGCGATGTCGGCTTCACCGCCGCCCATGCCGAGGGGGTGGAGGAAGCGCTGGCCGCCGCCCGCGCCGACGCGCCGGACATCGCGACGGTGGCCCGCTGCTGCGGGCTGGCCGAGGCGGAGGTTGCCGCCTTCTATGCCGAGTTCGCCGCGACCGGGCGGGTGGTGACGGTCTATTCGCAAGGCGTGAACCAGTCGTCCCAGGGCAGCGACACCGTCAACGCCATCCTGAACGCGCATTTCTTGACCGGGCGCATCGGCCGGCCGGGCTGCGGCCCCTTCTCCGTCACCGGACAGCCGAACGCCATGGGCGGGCGCGAGGTCGGCGGGCTGGCGAACCAGCTGGCCGCCCATATGGGCTTCACGGCGGCGGAGGTGGACCGCGTCGGCCGCTTCTGGACCGCGCCGCGCATGGCCGACAAGCCGGGGCTGAAGGCGGTGGAACTGTTCCGCGCCATCGAGGCCGGGACGGTCAGGGCGGTGTGGATCATGGCGACCAATCCCGCCGTCAGCATGCCCGACGCCGGACGGGTGCGCCGGGCGCTGGCGAAATGCGAGACGGTGGTGGTCTCCGACTGCATCCGCGACACCGACACCGGCCGCTTCGCCCACATCCGCCTGCCGGCCAAGGGCTGGAGCGAGAAGGACGGCACCGTCACCAACTCCGACCGCACCATTTCGCGCCAGCGCGCCTTCAAGGATGGGGAAGGGGAGGCGCGGGCGGACTGGTGGATCGTGACGCAGGTCGCGCGGCGGATGGGCTTCGCCGGGGCGTTCCCGTATGAGAGCGCCGCCGCGGTGTTCCGCGAGCATGCGGCGCTGTCGGATTTCGAGAATGGCGGGACGCGGGCCTTCGACATCGGGGCCTTGAGCGGGCTGGACGATGCCGGTTACGACGCACTGGCGCCGTTCCCCTGGCCTTGGCGTGCGGGAGGCGAGCCGCAGGCGCGGCTGTTCGGCGATGGCCGCTTCTTCACCACGGATGGGCGCGCCCGGATGCTGCCGATCACGGCGAAGCCGCTGCCGCGCAACGTGCCGGATGGGGCGCTGCTGCTGAACACCGGCCGGCTGCGCGACCAGTGGCACACGATGACCCGCACCGGCCTGTCGGCGCGGCTGTCGGCCCATGCGCCGGAGCCTCGGCTGGACATCCACCCGGCGGATTCGGCGGCTCGGGGGCTTGCCGATGGCGGGCTGGCCCGCATCGCCACCGCTGCGGGGGAGGCGCTGGCGCGGGTGCGCGTCACCGATGCCCAAGGCGAAGGCACCATCTTCCTGCCGATGCATTGGACCGACCGCTTCACCGGCGCCTGCGTCGTCGGCCGGCTGATCGACGACGAGGCGGTGGACCCCTTCTCCGGCCAGCCCGACCTGAAGCGGATGCCGGCGACGGTGGAGCCCTGGCGGCCGCACTGGACCGCCTTCCTGCTGACCCGTCAGCCGGTGGAGCCTGTCCATGGCGGCTATTGGGCCCGCCGTGCGGTGGCGGGCGGCCATCTGGTGGAGATGGCGGGGACGGGGGCGATCCCCGATCTCGCCGCCTGGCTGCCCGGTCTCGACCCGGCCGAAGCGGCGGTGGAGTTCCGCGACGAGGCACGCGGCGGCCTGCGCATGGCCTGGATGGCGGGCGACCGGCTGGAGGCCTGCCTGTTCGTCGCCGCCGACGGGCGCCTGCCGCCGCGGGGCTGGCTCGCCGGTCTGCTGGAGGCGGATGGGCTGGACGACGGCGCGCGGGCCGGGCTGCTTGCCGGCCGGGCACCGGGAGCTGCCGAGGATGAGGGGCGGATCGTCTGCGCCTGCTTCAGCGTCGGCATCAACCGGCTGGCCGGCGCCATCCGCGACCGGCGGCTGTCCAGCGTGGCGGAGATCGGTGCGGCGTTGAAGGCCGGCACGAATTGTGGTTCCTGCGTGCCTGAACTCAAGGAGGTGCTTCGTCATGCTCATCGGCGCGAAGTGGCGTGAGGGTCTCGCGGCGTTGGTGCGCTTCGCATTCCCGCGTGTCGCGGGCGCCGACGGCGGTGCCCCCACCTATCCTCCCCCGCTGGGCGGGGGAGGGACTGCCGCCACTCTCCCGTTCAGGCGCGTGTCCCCTCCCCCGCCCAGCGGGGGAGGGTCAGGGTGTGGGCAAGTGACGCTCGTCGGCGCCGGCCCCGGCGACCCCGACCTGCTCACCGTCGCCGCCGTCAAGGCGCTGGCGGCCGCCGAGGTGGTGCTCTACGACGCGCTGGTCGGCGACGGCATCCTCGACCTCGCCCATCCGAAGGCCGAGCGCATCTGCGTCGGCAAGCGCTCCGGCCGGCATTCGCTGCCGCAGGGGGAGATCAACGCGCTGATCGCCTTCCATGCCCGGCGCGGCAAGCGGGTGGTGCGGCTGAAGGGCGGCGACCCGATGGTGTTCGGCCGGGCCGGCGAGGAGATCGAGCATCTCGACAGCCTCGGCATTCCGGTGCGCGTCATCCCCGGCATCACCGCGGCGCTCGGCTGCGCCGCCTCCACCGGGCTGTCTCTGACCAAGCGCGGCGTGTCGCGCGCCGTGACCTTCGTCACCGCCCATGGCCGCGACGGCGAGCGGTTCGAACCAGACTGGGCGCGGCTGGCCGATCCGCAGGGCACGCTGGCGATCTATATGGGGCGCGAGCAGGCCCGCGCGGTCGGCCAGGGGCTGACCGGGGCCGGGCTGCCGGCCATGACGCCGGTGCTGGCGGTGGAGAATGGTTGCCGCCCCGACGAGCGGCGCTACTGGACAACGCTCGGCGAGATGGCGGAGCAGGGAGTGGCCGCCGGCAAGGGGCCGACCCTGCTGCTGGTCGGGGAGGCGCTACGTCCGCGTCAAATCGGGACGGCGGACGCCCTAGCCGGGACGGCGGACCCCATTGATCTCCGCGCGTTTGGCGACCTCGGCCAGCGGCTCGATCACGACTGACATGGTAAAGACGGTGGCGTGCAGCAGGTTCGTCCCGTCCACCATCAGCCCGACATGGCCGGGGAAGAAAACGATGTCGCCGCGCCGGTAGTCGACGCCGCGGCCATCGTCGGAGAGCCATTTCCCCAGCCGGTCGTCCTTGCGCTGCATGCCGCTGCTGTGGTGGGAAACGATGCCCGCCGCCGCCATGGCGGTCAGCACCAGCCCTGAACAATCGATGCCGAAACTGCTGCGCCCGCCCCAGACATAGGGCGTTTCCAGAAAGCGCAGGGCGGTGGCGATGTGGTCGGCCGCCGGGGCGGCGTCCACCGGCTCCAGCCATCCCGCGAACAGCCACAGCCCCTCGTCGGTGCCGACCCAGCCATTTTCGGCCCGGCCATCCAGCGTCACCAGCGACCCGAAGCTGAGCGTCGCCACCGGCGGCGTCTTGTGCGTCGGTCCGGGGTGCAGGTCGGCACGCAATGCCCGCACCCGGTGGGTGGGGGCGACCGGCTCCGCATGCCGGGTGCCCGGCGGCAGCCAGCCGACATGGCCGTCGAAGGCGTTCTCCGCCCGCAGCCAGCCGTCACGCTCCTCCAGAATGCGGAAGCGCTCGCCGCGGATCATCTCGCTGGTCTGGGGGACGCCGTTTTGCGGCCCCTCCAGCAGGACGGCGTGCGGGGCGGTCAGTTGGCGGATCGTCATGGGTACGGGCCGGATATGGGAAAACCGGCTGCGACCTTAGCGCCGCTGCCGAGATGGCGCGAGGGATAAAGCGCGTCCGTCATTTCAACGGATATCCCGTCATTTCAACGGAAATCTCCGGCGCGCCCGGCGCATTGCCCGGTTCTGCCCGGCCGCATCCGGCGACACCTTTTGTGTGCGAGCCAATCGCCAACACACAAGGCGGAACAGAGGAGCGGGAGAGATGGCAACGATGAAGGTTCTGGTTCTGGGTGCCGGCAAGATCGGGTCGATGATCGGCACGCTGCTGTCCGAGACCGACGATTTCGCCGTCACCATCGGCGACCGGGACGAGGCGCTGCTGCACCGCGCCGAGCGTGCCGGGCTGCGGGTGACGCGCGTCGATGTGGAGGATCCGCAGTCCCTGCGTGTCGCCATGGCCGGCCAGCATGCGGTGCTGAGCGCCTGTCCCTTCACCCTGACCCCGGCCATCGCCACCGCCGCCGTCGCGGCCGGTGCCCATTACCTAGACCTGACCGAGGATGTCGCCGCCACCCGCAAGGTGAAGATGCTGGCGGAGACCGCCGACACCGCGCTGATCCCGCAATGCGGTCTGGCGCCCGGCTTCATCTCCATCGTCGGTCATGACCTCGCCCGCCGCTTCGACGAGCTGCACAACCTGCATCTCCGGGTCGGCGCGCTGCCGCAATACCCGACCAATGCCTTGAAATACAATCTGACCTGGAGCACCGACGGGCTGATCAACGAATACTGCAACCCGTGCGAGGCCATCGTCGACGGCCGCCCGCACGAGGTGATGCCGCTGGAGGGCGACGAGCGCTTTGCGCTGGACGGCGTCGATTACGAGGCCTTCAACACCTCGGGCGGGCTGGGGTCGCTGTGCGAGACGCTGGCCGGCAAGGTGCGGAATCTCGATTACAAGACGGTGCGCTATCCCGGCCACCGCGACATCGTCCGCCTGCTGATCCGCGACCTGCGGCTGGGCGAGCGGCGCCACCTGTTGAAGGACGTGCTGGAGACCGCGGTGCCGCTGACCCTGCAGGACGTGGTTCTGGTGCTGGCGACCGCCACCGGCATGCAGGAGGGCGAATTGCGGCAGGAAACCTTCGCCACCAAGATCTACAGCAAGCAGATCGCCGGCCGCCGCTGGAGCGCCATCCAGGTCACCACCGCCGCCGGGATCTGCGCCGTGCTGGACCTGCTGCGCGAGGGCTCCATCCCGCAGGCGGGATTCATCCGCCAGGAACAGGTGCCGCTGGACGCCTTCCTGAACAACCGCTTCGGCCGGCATTACAAGGGGTGAATTGGACCTGCCTCCCTCTCTCTCCCGGAGAGAGGGGATCTTTTCCCCCGCCACCCGCGTCGAGGCGGCTCGCCGGCGGATCCTGGCGGAGCACATGGCGGCCCATCGGGCGGAGACGCTGGAGATCGAGCTGGTCGCGGCGATGGAGCGGGGGCTTGCCCCCTCACGGCACCCGCTTCTTCTCCAGCTTGCGGGCCAGCGTGCGGCGATGCATGCCGAGCCGCCTTGCCGTCTCCGAGATGTTGAAGTTGGTTTCCACCAGCGTCTCGTGGATGCGTTCCCACTCCAGGTTCTTGATCGAGGTGGTGCGGGCGGCGGGGGCGATGGAGGTGTCGCCTTCGGTGCGGTCGAACGCCGCCTCGATGTCGTCGGTGTTGGAGGGCTTGGCCAGATAATGGCAGGCCCCGAGCTTGATCGCCTCCACCGCGGTGGCGATGCTGGCGAAGCCGGTCAGCACGACGATTCGCGTGTCCTCGTCCGCCTCGTGCAGTTCCTTCACGCATTCCAGGCCGGAACCGGTGGCGAGCTTCAGGTCGACCACGGCGAAATCCGGCTGCATCGTCCGCAGGATTTCACGCATCTCCTCCAGCCCGGCGCAGGCATGCACCTCGTAGCCGCGGCGTTCGAACGACCGGCGCAGCGCCCGGGCGAAGGCGGCGTCGTCCTCGACGATCAGCAGGGTGCGGGGGCCGCCGTCCAGGTCGGTCGTCTCCGGCTCAGTCGTCTCCATCGGAGCCTCCCGGCGACAGGGCGGCAAGAGGCAGGGTCAGCGTGACGGTGGCGCCGCCGCCGGCCCGGTTCTTGGCCGAGACGGTGCCGCCCAGCTTGCGCAGCACATTGACCACCAGGAACAGGCCGAGTCCGCTGCCCGGCCGCTTCTTGGTGGAGCGGTAGGGTTTGCCCAGCTCCTCCAGGATCGCGGGGTCGAAGCCGGGGCCGCTGTCGTTGACCGCCACCACCAGATTGTCGCCCTGCCGCAGGGCGGCGACGCCGATCCAGCCCGGCGACGCCTCCAGCGCATTGTCCAGCACGTTGAACAGCACCTGCTTCAGGGCGAGGTCGGCGATCATCCGCTCCTGCGGGCCGACGGTGTTGTCGTACTCGAAGCGTCCGGGGGACCGGCTGGACAGCCAGTCCTGCATCAGATCATCGAGGAAGACCTTCACCGTGGTGCGCACCGTGCCCTCGCCGCGTGCCTCGCCGGAGGACAGCAGGATGCCCGACACGATGGCCTTGCAGCGGCCGATCTGGTTCTGCATCTCCGCCACCTCCTCCGAGAGGTCGGGGTCTGACATCAGCGCCGGCATGCGGCGCCAGTCGTTGAGGATCACCGACAGGGTGGCGAGCGGCGTGCCCAGCTCGTGCGCCGCCCCCGACGCCAGCAGGCCCATGCGGACGATGTGCGCTTCCTCCATCGAGCGCTGGCGCAGTTCCGCCAGATAGGCGTCGCGGGCGCGCAGGTTCCGGTTGATTTGGGTCAGGAAGGGGACCAGCAGGCTCGCCGCCAGCACGAAGCAGATGAACATCCCCTGGATGTGCAGGCTGAACAGCTCGCCTTCATGGGCATGGGGCAGGGGAAGCGGCTGGTGGGTGCCGATCAGCCAGGTGAAGCCGGCGGTCGCCACCAGCACCAGCGCCCAGGCCGACCATGCCTCCAGCAGAACGGCACCCAGCGCCACCTGCAGAAGATAGAGCGAGATGAAGGGGTTGGACGCGCCGCCGCTGAGATAGAGCTGCAGGGTCAGCGCCCAGACGTCGATCAGCAGTTCCAGGAACAGCTGGGTGTTGGAAACGCTGGCGCTGCGGCGGATGTGGATCAGGCTGGCGATGTTCAGCGCGATCAGGACGAAGATCACCGCCGCCATCGGCAGCAGCGGCAGCCGGATTCCCATCTGCAGATGCACGATCAGGATCGTCACGATCTGCCCGACGACGGCGAGCCAACGCAGCTGGACGAGCAGGAACAGGTTTTTGCGGTCGGTGGTGTCGCGCACGAAAGACGTCCTGTTCCTCACCCGGTTCATCAGCCCACCGACTTATATAGAGAGTTACCGGCGGGAGGGGAGTTTTAGCAGGCCCGTTTTCAGTTGCGGCCCTTGTTCTAGGTCCGTCTGCGCCGCATCTCGCTGCGGATCACGAACAGGACGGCGGCGATCAGCATCAGGTCGAGCGCGAACCAGGTCAGCGCATAGCCGAGATGGCTGTTGGGGAAGCTGACCACGGTCAGGCCGCCGACCGGCCAGCCGCCGGGATTGCGGGTGCCGTCGGCATCGATGAAATAGGGGGCGGTTCGCTCAAGCCCCTTGGCGGCGGCGATGGCGGCGACGTCGCGGGAATACCAGCGGTCGGCGGCCGGATCGTTGCTGCGCAGGAAGCCGCCCTTCGGCTCGGCGATGCGCAGAAGTCCGGCGACGGTCACGGTGCCCTGCGGCTGTCCGTCGGCACGGGCCGCGGGATCGCGCTTTTCAGGCGGCACGAAGCCGCGGTTGACCAGGACGGTGAAGCCGCGGTCGGTGGCCAGCGGCGTCAGCACCCAGAAGCCGCCGCCGAGGTCGGAGACGGCCTGCACCAGCGTTTCGCGGTCGTGCAGGAAACGGCCGGTCACGGCGACCCGCCGGTATTCGGCCGATGCCGCGGAAACGGCCGGCCAGGACTCCGGCCCTGGTGCGGGCACCGGGGAGGCGTGGATTCGCGCCTCCACCCGCTCGATCAGGTCGAGCTTCCAGGCCCGCCTTTCGAGCTGCCAGACGCCCAGCGCCGTCAGGCCGGCGATGCCGGCCAGCGCCAGAAGGCCGAAGAGGGCCAGCGCCCAGACCGGGCGGGCCCCCTTGGCGGTGCCGCCCGCGTGGGGCGCGGACGGCTGTCCGGTCACGGCAGCTTGCTCACATCCGGGGTCATGCCCGGCATCATGTTGTGGTTCATGTGGTACATCACCCACAGCGAACCGGCGAACATGATGACCACGACGATGATCGTGAAGATCATCGCCAGCATCGACCAGCCGCCTTCGACGCGGCCGTTCATGTGCAGGAAATACACCATGTGAACGACGATCTGGACCACGGCGAGCGCCAGGATGACGGCCGTGGTGGTCTCCTTGTCCAGGGTGCCGTTCATGACCAGCCAGAACGGAATGACCGTCAGGATCACCGACAGGACGAAACCGATCATGTAGCTGCCGAAGGTGCCGTGGGCGCCTTCCGGGTGACCATGGCCATGATCGTCGTGGCCGTGACCGTGGCCCTGATGGGCGTGGTGGTCGCCGTGCGCGTGGGTGCTCATCGCAGCACTCCCATCAGATAGACGTAGGTGAAGACACCGATCCAGATCACGTCCAGGAAGTGCCAGAACATGCTGAGGCACATCAGGCGGCGGCGGTTGGCCGGGATCAGGCCGCGGCGGGCGACCTGGACCATCAGCGTCACCAGCCAGATGCAGCCGAAGGTGACGTGCAGGCCGTGGGTGCCGACCAGCGTGAAGAAGGCCGACAGGAAGGCGCTGCGGCCGGGGCCGGCCCCCTCGTGGATCAGGTGCGCGAACTCGTACAGCTCGATGCCCAGGAAGGCGAGGCCGAACAGCAGCGTCACGACCAGCCAGCCCTGGGTCTGGGCGGTGCGGCCCTTCTCCATCGCCAGCATGGCGAAGCCGTAGGTGATGGAGGAGAACAGCAGCATCGCCGTGTTCAGCGCCACCAGATTGAGGTCGAACAGCTCCTTGGGCGTCGGGCCGGCGGCGTAGCTGGTGCCCAGCACGCCATAGGTCGCGAACAGCACCGCGAAGATGAGGCAGTCGCTCATCAGGTAGATCCAGAAGCCCAGTGCGGTGCTGGCGGCTTCGTGGGCGTGCTCGTCCCTCACATGGAAGACGGGCGGGGTGGCGTCGCGCGGGGCATCGTGCCCCGCGTGGCCGCCATGCATGGCTTCAACGGTCGTCGTCATGCTTTACACCTGTCCCGCGAGCAGACGGGTCCGCTCGTTCTCGGTCGCCACGACCTCCTCCACCGGGATGTGGAAGTCGCGGTTGTAGTTGAAGGTATGGCTGATGGCGACCACCAGCAGGCCGATGAAGCTCAGCGCCGCCAGCCACCAGATGTGCCAGACCAGGGCGAAGCCCAGCACCGTGCTGATGCCGGCCAGGATCACGCCGGTGCCGGTGTTGGCGGGCATGTGGATCGGACGGAAGCCTTCCAGCGGACGGGCATAGCCGCGCTTCTTCATGTCCCACCACGCGTCATTGTCGTGGATCATCGGCGTGAAGGCGAAGTTGTAGTCCGGCGGCGGCGAGGAGGTCGCCCATTCCAGGGTGCGGCCGTCCCACGGATCGCCGGTGACGTCGACCAGCTGGCGGCGCTTCAGGACGCTGACGGCGATCTGGACCAGGAAGGCACCGATGCCCATGGCGATCAGGACGGCGCCGACCGCGGCGATCTGGAACCAGATCTGCAGCGACGGGTCCTCGAACACGCGCAGGCGGCGGGTCACGCCCATCAGGCCCAGGACATAGAGCGGCATGAAGGCGGCGTAGAAGCCGATCACCCAGCACCAGAAGGACACCTTGCCCCAGAACGGATCCAGGCGGAAGCCGAAGGCCTTGGGCCACCAGTAGTAGATGCCGGCGAACAGGCCGAACAGCACGCCGCCGATGATGACGTTGTGGAAGTGGGCGATCAGGAACAGGCTGTTGTGCAGCACGAAGTCGGCCGGCGGAACCGCCAGCAGCACGCCGGTCATGCCGCCGATCACGAAGGTCAGCATGAAGGCGACCGTCCACATCATCGGCAGCTCGAACCGGATGCGGCCGCGGTACATGGTGAACAGCCAGTTGAAGATCTTCGCACCCGTCGGGATCGAGATGATCATCGTCGTGATGCCGAAGAACGAGTTCACGCTGGCGCCCGACCCCATGGTGAAGAAGTGGTGCAGCCACACCAGGTAGGACAGGATGGTGATGACGACGGTCGCGTAGACCATCGAGGTGTAGCCGAACAGCTTCTTGCCGCAGAAGGTGGAGGTCACTTCCGAGAAGATGCCGAAGCAGGGCAGGATCAGGATGTAGACTTCCGGGTGGCCCCAGATCCAGATCAGGTTCACGTACATCATGGGGTTGCCGCCCATGTCGCTCGTGAAGAAGTGGGTGCCGACATAGCGGTCCAGCGACAGCAGGACCAGCACCGCGGTCAGGACCGGGAAGGAGGCGACAATCAGGACGTTGGTGCAGAGCGAGGTCCAGGTGAAGACCGGCATCTTCATCATGGTCATGCCGGGGGCGCGCATCTTCACGATCGTGCAGATCAGGTTGATGCCCGACAGCGTCGTTCCGACGCCCGCCACCTGCAAGGCCCAGATGTAATAGTCGACGCCGACGTCGGGACTGGCCTCGATCCCCGACAGCGGCGGATAGGCCAGCCAGCCGGTGCGCGCGAACTCGCCCACGAACAGCGAGATCATGATCAGCACGGCGCCGCCGACGGTCATCCAGAAGCTGAAATTGTTCAGGAACGGGAAGGACACGTCGCGCGCGCCGATCTGCAGCGGCACGACATAGTTCATCAGCCCCGTCACCAGCGGCATGGCGACGAAGAAGATCATGATCACACCGTGGGCGGTGAAGACCTGATCGTAGTGGTGGGCGTTGAGGTAGCCCTCGCTGCCGTTGAAGGCGATGGCCTGCTGGGCGCGCATCATGATGGCGTCGGCGAAGCCGCGCAGCAGCATGATCAGGCCCAGGATCATGTACATGATGCCGATGCGCTTGTGGTCGACGGTGGTGAACCACTCCCGCCACAGATAGCCCCACAGCTTGAAGTAGCTGAGGGCCGCGACCAGCGCGATGCCGCCGAGCATGACCGCGAAGAAGGTCGCGACCACGATCGGCTCGTGATAGGGGAAGGAGTTCAGGCTGAGGCGCCCGAACAGGAAGGTCGTCAGTGTCTCAAGCATGCCGGTGTGCCCAATCAGGGATTGGCCAGCCGCTGCGGTCCGGCCGTGACGGCGGACGCGCTGATCGGCGTGACGGTGGGGCGCTGCACGGCGCCCGAGTTTGCGGCGGCTTCAACCGCCTCGGCGACGGTGCACAGGCCGGTCGGCTGCGTGTCCGGGAAGCCGGTCAGCGTGTTGGCCCGCAGGATCCCGTTGGCCGCGGCCATGCCGCCGGCGTTCAGCCCGCCCGCACGGTCGATGGCGGCCATGTCGCTCATGCACATGGTGCCGGGACGCACGCACAGGTTCACGACGGCGTTGAACAGCTTCGGATCGACGGTGCCGAAATGCTGGACCGGAACGGCCTCGCTCGGCTTCTCGAGCGCGAGATAGGCGGTGCGGTCGAGCGGGTTGGCCGCCGACTTCACCTTGGCCACCCAGCCGTCGAAATCCTGGTTCGACAGGCCGTGGAAGGCGAAGCGCATGTGCGAGAAGCCCGCGCCGCTGTAGTTGGACGAGAAGCCCTTGTAGGTCCCCGGCTCGTTGATCACGGCGTGGAGCTTCGTCTCCATGCCCGGCATGGCGTAGATCATGCCCGCCAGCGCCGGAACATAGAAGGAGTTCATCACCGTCGAGGCGGTGAGGCTGAAGCGGATGGGCCGGTCCACCGGCGCCGCCATCTCGTTCACGGACGCGATGCCGTATTCGGGATAGACGAACAGCCATTTCCAGTCGAGCGCCACCACCTGCACCTCCAGCGGCTTCACGCCGGCAGGAACGGGCTTGCCGGCCGCGATGCGGTCGAGCGGACGGTAGGGGTCGAGCTTGTGGGTGGTGACCCAGGTGATGGCCCCCAGGCAGATGATGATCAGCAGCGGGGCTGCCCAGATCACCAGTTCGAGCTGCGTCGAATGGTCCCAGTCCGGTTCGTAGCGGGCTGTGTTATTCGACTGACGGTAACGCCAGGCGAACAGCACGGTAAGCGCCATGACCGGGACAATGATCAGCAGCATCAGCAGGGTGGAGATGACCACGAGGTCTCCCTGCTGGCTGGCAACGTCGCCGGCCGGGTTCAGCACGACCAGGTTGCAGCCACTCAACGCCGCCATCACTGGCAGCAGGGCGATTGCGCGATAACGGCTCAAGGCAGGACCTGTATCGAAGGTTTGCTTTGGGGAGACAGCTAACGTCCATGCCCCAGCGGCGACATTGGACAATTTGTCCAATGCCCCGACTCCTGCGCGCTTGACAGATCATCGACTGTTGCGGTGACATATTGTATGATCTACGGATCATCGCAAGCGAAATAACGCAGCCGGGGCCGACATGACGACTTCATCGATTGCGGCGGTCGAACGGGATGCGAAGCTGGTGAACGCACGGCATCACGGGGTGAATCCCGGAGAAATTGCCATCGGCGTGATCATCGGCCGAACCTCCGAATTCTTCGACTTCTTCGTTTACGCCATTGCTTCCGTGATCGTCTTTCCGAAGCTGGTGTTCCCCTATGTCGATCCGCTGACGGGCACCCTTTGGTCTTTCGCCATCTTCGCGCTGGCCTTCGTTGCGCGGCCGATCGGCACCTTCATCTTCATGGCCATCGATGACAGTTACGGGCGCAGCGCCAAGCTGACCATCGCCCTGTTCCTGCTGGGCGGGTCGACGGTGGCGCTGGCCTTCCTGCCGGGATACGAGGCGATCGGCGTCGCATCCGCCTGGCTGCTGGCGGCGTCCCGCGTCGGGCAGGGCGTGGCGCTGGGCGGCACCTGGGATGGGCTGGCCTCGCTGCTGGCGATGAACGCGCCGGCGAACAAGCGCGGCTGGTATGCGATGATCCCGCAGCTGGGCGCGCCCATCGGCCTGATCGTGGCGAGCGGCCTGTTCGCCTACATGGTCAACAGCCTGTCGGCGGAGGATTTCTTCGCCTGGGGCTGGCGCTATCCCTTCTTCGTCGCCTTCGCAATCAATGTGGTGGCCCTGTTCGCCCGGCTGCGTCTGGTCCAGACGCCGGAGTTCGAGCGGCTGTTCACGAACCGCGAACTGCAGCCCGCCCCGGTGATCGAGACGCTGCAGATGGAGGGCAAGCGCGTGGTGATCGGCGCCTTCGCGCCGCTGGCCAGCTTCGCCCTGTTCCACATGGTCACCGTCTTCCCGCTGTCCTGGATCTTCCTGAACGCGCAGCACGAGACCGGGGCCTTCCTGGTGATCGAGGTGATCGCCGCCGCCTTCGGCATCGCCGCCATCGTCGCGTCCGGCTACATCGCCGACCGGGTCGGGCGGCGGACCCTGCTGGGCAGCTGCGCCGCCGCCATCGCGGTGTTCAGCGGCTTCGCCCCGCTGCTGCTCGATGCCGGGCAGACGGGCGAGGCGGTGTTCATGGTGGTTGGCTTCGTCATCCTCGGCCTGTCCTTCGGCCAGTCGTCGGGCTCGGTGGCGTCGGGCTTCAGCCAGCAATACCGCTATACCGGCTCGGCCATGACCTCCGATCTGGCCTGGCTGTTCGGGGCGGGCTTCGCGCCCTTCGTCGCGCTGTACCTGTCCAGCCAGTTCGGGCTGGTCGCGTCCGGCCTCTACCTGCTGTCCGGTGCGGTCTGCACTCTGGTGGCGCTGCGGATCAACAAGACGCTGTCCTCTTGAGCCGAAGTCCTGGTCCATGGGCTGTGTGCGATGTAGCCCGCGCGCATGGGCAATTCAGAATGGCTCCCGGCGGTTGCCGGGAGCCGTCAAACATCGAGATCAATTCGGAGGGGAGTAATATCCCTTCGCAGAGATACAAGCCGTCAGACCAAAAACTTGCGGCTGGATAGTGATTGGACGTTGCTGCGTGGTGTTGATATTGGTCTCTTCAGGAAGATCCGCTTTGTTCAGCGATATTCCCTGTCCTTCGGACCCTGCAAACATTTTTATGGGATTGCCGGAGCTATCCACAGGATTTGCCGAGATATAACTGCTTGTGGTCGCGGTGGTTGCCGTCGGCGGCAGGCTGCTTAGGATGATCGGTGTGGAACCCCCGCCTGAGTCGAGCAGATGAGTATGCGCCGGTAATTCCATGCCATCCAGCCTGATTCTTGCTGATCCTACTGCTTCACCGAGAGTATAGGAAGAGTGCATCTCGTCACTGGGGCTTACAGGGCCGGTCCCTACAGGGGAGCGGCCATTTAGATTTGGTAAATTAAACGTACCGCTGGTTTCAGATCCGCCGTAAATCATGCCAATTGTTGCATAAAGAGCCGGATAATCACGTATTTTTTGAGTTGAGCCATTTGCTGAAAGATGTCCTTCTGGGCAATACTTTCCTGCGGTGAAGCATATTGATCCGGCGTATGAATCTACAGAGCAGCTTGCCATTGATGAATTGGCGGTCGCCATAAGATATATAATAGAAAAAGCAATCATACCGATTTTTTTCATTATGCAGTACTCCATTTCAGGAAATAAATTTGAACAGGCAACAATCTTTATTATTTTTATCTCACACTTAATCAATCAACAAATTTCATCGAAATGACAGATACAATTAGGGGATTTAAAGTTATAATATAGAGCAATTCTAATCATATGTGCGCGAGATGACGCCTTGTCCGCGCTGTGCATGCGACGGCGCCGTCCGTCCATCCGTGGCGACCAGAAGCAGGAGAACCACCAGGCCCGTGAAGAACTGATAGGACTGCAGGATGTTCAATGGGCCGTCCGCCAGACTGCTCAGCGGATGGAAGAAGTCGTTGCTCATGATCGCGAAGGCGACGCCCAGAACCAGCAGGTCCCGCAGGCCGTGGGGAATGCCCCGCCGCGCGCGGTCGATCAGGACGAACAGCAGGAAGGCGAAGGCCGGCAGCATCACCCCGTAATGCGGCACCCAGGAAATCGGGGATCCCATGGTGAAGCACAGCCCCGCCACCAGGAAGGATGCAAGCCGGTCGCCCGCCCGCGCGCTGCCGCCGAACTGCCACAGCAGGCCGAACAGAAAGAACAGGAGGCCCGACAGCAGCGTCACCGCATGCACCAGCGGGTGGTAGGGGGCGAAAGCGCTGCCCCGCCATTCGGCGTCGCCGTTGGTCGTCGACAGCAGATTGGGGCCGTTCTGCAGCAGGCGGTGCAGCAGCCCGTTCACGGTCTGATTCGGAAAATAGCTCTCGCCATGCTGGCCGAGGAAGGAAAGGACATCCAGGTAGTGCAGCGACGGTCCGAAGCCGTAGAGCGCGCAGGCCGCGGCGAAGCCCGGCCCCACCACCGCCGCCCAGCCGGCCGCGAAGCGCCATTCCCGGCGGATCAGCGCCCAGACCAGGAACAGCGACATCTGCGGCTTGATCAGGGTCGATGCGCCGAGAAGGGCGCCGGCGAGCGCCCGCCGGTCGCGCAGGAAGAACAGGGCGGCGAAGATGAAGGCGGTGTTCAGCCAAACCTGGATCTGGCCGACGGCGAACGCCTTCACGATCGGGTAGAAGCAGAGGGTTCCGACGATGCCCAGAGCCGCCAGGGTGAGCCGTCCGATGCCGTCGCGTACCGTCCGGGCATATCCCATGCTGAGTGCCAGGTCTCGCATCAGCAGGGCCATGCCGACAGCCGCGGCGGCGACCATCAGCAGATTGGCAAGGGCGTAGACGCGCAGGTGCAGCAGGCCCACCGCCGACATCGCCTCCATCACCAGCAGCGAGGTCAGCGGGTACTGGAACTTCACGCGCTGGGTGAAGAAGACCGCGTCGTAGACATTGCCGTTCCCGTGGTCGCGCAGCCATGTGAAGGCGGTCATCATCGGCTCCCAGGAATCGAGCGGGAGCCGTTCCGGCGAACCGGCGAAGATCAGGATCAGGACGTCCCAGACCGTCGTATCCCCGGTTCCGCCGTCCAGATAGGGCCGGAACACGACACCGAGCAGGGTATCGGCGCACAGCACGAACAAGAAAGCGACAACCAGAACCCAGGCTGCAAACCTGTGGGCGCGGTTCGGGTCTTCCGCCAATCCGATGCAGCCCTGCGGGGTGCCGTCCGCGGCACGCGAGACTCCCTCCGATGCCATCGATGTCCACTCCCTGGCGTTTCTTGCGGCTTTGTTCGCCGTGAGGCCGCAAAAATACGCCGGGAGGCAGGGGTTCGGGAATGTGCCCTACCCGTGCCGGACCGGAGTAATGCCATTGACCGCCGGCACTCCGCGGCGGTAGCCGAGTACCAAGGTCACTCGCCGGACGGCCCGTTCGGGCAGTGGCGGGTGCGGGCAACGTCCGTCGGGGCGCGCGCAGCGGCCACCGGCAACCCACCGTTGCCGGACGCATGGAGGTTATGCGTTTAAGGAATCCCTCGGTCCTGCTTGCAGTATTGTTCTGGAGGCGAAGAATATCATAAGGTCAAGCTACCCCCATTTCGGGCTTGGCGCAGACCAGGTTCCGACAGAGACCAGATCAAGGCCCCCGGTGACCGACGGTGATGGCGTCCTCTCACATAATCGTCGGTGGCGCCACCTGGTTCTACCTGTCGAGCCGGTATGGGATGACCTTCGACCCGGTCGCCTTCGGCGCGGCGATTCTGGGGGCGCTGGCGCCGGACATCGACCATCCGAAATCGACTCTCGGACAGATGGTGAAGCCGCTGTCCACCGCGGTCTCCAACATCTTCGGACATCGCGGCGTCACCCATTCGGCGCTCGCCATCGCCGGATGCCTGTGGGTCCTGCATGAGCATGCAGCCTACCAGCATCTGCTGATCCCCTTCATCGTCGGCTACCTCACCCATCTGGCCGGCGACCTGCTGACGCCGGCCGGGCTGCCGCTGCTGTGGCCGATCAAGCGGCGGCGCAACTTCGCCCTGCCTGTGCTGAAGACCGGCGGCTTTTCCGAACAACTGGCGGTGACGCTGATGGCGGGCTGGATGATCTCCGGCCTGTTCGCCGGCGGCTGGCCGCAGTTCCCGTTGGAACGCCCCTGGCGCTCGGTCGTCGCCGCGGCGCAGACCTATCTTGGAGAGGGCGGCGGCGAGAAGGTCGCGCCTCCCATGCCCGTGCGCAAGCCGCCCGAAAGCAGCCGTACGAAACCTCTGAAGGGTTGATCGCGGCCCATTTGGGTGTCTTTCCTCCATAGCCGATGATTGCCCGAACACCGCCCGTCAATTCCGACGGATTTGCGGCCGTGCAGCGACATTTCCAAATTTTGTTCTGCCATATCGAAGGGGCGCTCGGCCCGAAATCAAAAACAGGAAGTATGTTCTGAGATTCCGCCGGAATACCAAAATTCTATTCGGTGTTTGCCAGAATTATCAGAATTAAACTCTGTTTAATCGGCGAAATACCAGATGGAAAGGAATCGGGAAAATCGGTTAGCCTGACAGGCATGGGACCGGCCTTGCGCAGTGCCGGCCATGAGCTTTCCAAAGCCTCCGCCCCTGCCTCCCCCGCCCAGAGCCAGCCACGCGATGAACCAGATGACCGACCAGAGCGTTGCCCCCGCCTCCGAGTCCGCTCTCTCCAGTGGAGCCGGTCCCTTCACCGCCTTCGCCCCCGTCGTCCGTCCGGCCGGTCCGCTGCGACAGGCGATCACCGCCGCCTACCGCCGGCCGGAGCCGGACTGCGTGGCGTGGCTGGTCGGGCAGGCGACTCTGCCGGCCGAAGTGACCGCGGCGGCGGCCCAGACCGCCCGCTCGCTGATCGCGGCGCTGCGCGCCAAGCCGCAAGGGCGCGGGGTGGAGGGGCTGATCCACGAATACAGCCTGTCGAGCCAGGAAGGCGTGGCGCTGATGTGCCTGGCGGAGGCGCTGCTGCGCATCCCCGACCGCGCCACCCGCGACGCGCTGATCCGCGACAAGATCTCCGGCGGCGACTGGCGCGCCCATCTCGGCAACAGCCCGTCGCTGTTCGTCAATGCCGCGACCTGGGGGTTGCTGGTCACGGGCAAGGTGACGGGCGTGCTGGGTGGCGAGCAGGCGTTGTCATCGGCGCTGACCAAGCTGATCCTGCGCGGCGGCGAGCCGCTGATCCGCCGCGGCGTCGATTTCGCCATGCGGATGATGGGCGAGCAGTTCGTCACCGGCCAGACCATCGACGAGGCGCTTTCCAACAGCCGCAAGATGGAGGCGGAGGGCTTCCGCTATTCCTATGACATGCTGGGCGAGGCGGCGACGACCGCCGCCGACGCCGACCGTTACTACGCCGACTATGAGACGGCGATCCACGCCATCGGCAAGGCGTCGGCCGGGCGCGGCATCTATGACGGTCCCGGCATCTCGATCAAGCTGTCGGCCCTGCATCCGCGCTATTCCCGTGCCCAGGCCGACCGGGTGATGGCGGAGCTGCTGCCGCGCGTGACCGAGCTGGCCCGGCTGGCCCGCCGCTACGACATCGGCCTGAACATCGATGCCGAGGAGGCCGACCGGCTGGAGCTGTCGCTCGATCTGCTGGAATCGCTGTGCTTCGACCCGGATCTGAAGGGCTGGAACGGCATCGGCTTCGTCGTGCAGGCCTATGGCAAGCGCTGCCCCTACGTCATCGACTTCATCGTCGATCTCGCCCGGCGCAGCGGCCACCGGCTGATGGTCCGGCTGGTGAAGGGGGCCTATTGGGACAGCGAGATCAAGCGCGCCCAGGTCGACGGGCTGGAGGATTTCCCGGTCTACACCCGCAAGCTGCACACCGACGTGTCCTATGTCGCCTGCGCCCGCCGGCTGCTGGCGGCGCCGGATGCGGTGTTCCCGCAATTCGCCACCCACAACGCCCAGACCCTGGCGACCATCTACCGGATGGCCGAGCAGATGAACCCCGCCGGCTTCCAGGTCGGCCAATACGAGTTCCAGTGCCTGCACGGCATGGGCGAGCCGCTCTACAAGGAAGTCGTCGGCCCCCTGAAGCGGCCCTGCCGCGTCTATGCGCCGGTCGGCACGCACGAGACCCTGCTGGCCTATCTGGTCCGCCGCCTGCTGGAGAACGGCGCCAACAGCTCCTTCGTCAACCGCATCGCCGACAAGAGCGTATCCATCGACGATCTGGTCGCCGACCCGGTGGCGCAGGCCCGTGCCTCCCTGCCGGTGGGTCAGAAGAATCCGCTGATCGCCCTGCCGAAGGATCTCTTTGGACTGGAGCGGGCGAATTCCGCCGGCCTCGACCTGTCGAACGAGACCACGCTGGCCGAACTGTCCGCCGCGCTGCGCGACAGCGCCGCCGTCGCCTGGACCGCCGCCCCGCTGCTGGCGGACGGCGAGCGCACCGGAACCGCCCAGCCGGTGCTGAACCCGGCCGACCATCGCGACGTCGTGGGGCACTGCGTCGACGCCACGCCGGCCGACATCGCCGACGCCTTTCTGTTCGCCGAGGCTGCCGCTCCGGTCTGGGCGGCCACCACGCCGGCCGAGCGCGCCGCCTGCCTGTTCCGTGCCGCCGACGCGATGCAGGCGCGCATGCCGACCCTGCTCGGCCTGATCATCCGCGAGGCCGGCAAGTCCACAGCCAACGCAATCGCCGAGGTGCGCGAGGCCATCGACTTCCTGCGCTACTATGGCGCCCGCGTCCGCGACGGCTTCGCCAACGACACCCATCTGCCGCTGGGGCCGGTGGTCTGCATCAGCCCGTGGAACTTCCCGCTCGCCATCTTCTCCGGTCAGGTTGCGGCGGCGCTGGCTGCCGGCAACCCGGTGCTGGCCAAGCCGGCAGAGGAAACCCCGCTGGTCGCGGCGGAAGCGGTTCGCATCCTACGCGCTGCCGGCGTGCCGGCCGGTGCGGTGCAGCTTCTGCCCGGTGCCGGTCAGGTCGGCGCCGCCCTGGTCGGCCATGCCGGCACCCGCGCCGTGATGTTCACCGGCTCCACCGAGGTGGCCCGCCTGATCCAGCGCCAGCTTGCCGAACGCCTGTCGCCGCGGGGCGCGCCGATCCCGCTGATCGCCGAAACCGGCGGCCAGAACGCCATGATCGTCGACAGCTCCGCCCTGGCGGAGCAGGTGGTGGGCGATGTCATCGCCTCGGCCTTCGACAGCGCCGGGCAGCGCTGCTCGGCCCTTCGCATTCTCTGCCTGCAGGAGGATGTGGCCGACCGCACGCTGACCATGCTGAAGGGCGCGATGCGGGAGCTGCGCATCGGCAGTCCCGACCGGCTGGCCATCGACGTCGGCCCGGTCATCACCGCCGAGGCGCGCGACGGCATCATCCGCCACATCGAGGCGATGCGGGCCAAGGGGCGCCGGGTGGAGTCGCTGCCGCTGACGGATCAGACCGCCAACGGCACCTTCGTGGCGCCGACCATCATCGAGATCGACGGCATCGCCGACCTGGAGCGCGAAGTGTTCGGCCCGGTCCTGCATGTCCTGCGCTTCCGCCGCGACGATCTGGACCGGCTGGTCGATGCCATCAACGGCACCGGCTATGGCCTGACCTTCGGCCTGCACACCCGCATCGACGCCACCATCGACCGGGTGACCGGCCGGATCGAGGCCGGCAACCTGTACGTCAACCGCAACACCATCGGCGCGGTGGTGGGCGTACAGCCCTTCGGCGGCCATGGCCTGTCCGGCACCGGCCCGAAGGCCGGCGGTCCGCTGTACCTGTCCCGCCTGCTGTCCGTACGTCCGCCTCTCGACTTGGGCATGCGCGGCAGCGACGCCGTACGTGCGCCGGCCCACGCCTTCGCCGGCTGGCTGGCCGACCAGGGCAAGGCGACAATTGCCACCGACGTACGGTCGCTGGCGAAGCATTCCCCCGTCGGCGGCAGCGTCGAGCTGGCCGGCCCGGTGGGCGAGAGCAACATCTACAGCCTGATCCCGCGCGGCCGCATCCTGCTGCTGCCGCAGACGGAAGACGGGCTGTACCGGCTGCTGGGGGCGGCACTCGCCACCGGCAACGAGGTGGTGGTCGATGGCGACAGCGCCGTGACCGCCGGCTTGAAGAGCCTGCCGGCGGAGCTTTCGTCCCGTGTCCGGGTCAGCGCGAACTGGCTGTCCTTCGGCGCGCTGGCCGGTGCGCTGGTGGAGGGCGACGCCTCCCGCCTGCTGGCCGCCAACCGCCGCATCGCCGAACTGCCCGGCCCCATCGTCCTGACCCAGGGCGTGCCGGCCGGCGGCGAGGGGGTGGAAATCGCCTGGCTGATGAGCGAGCGCTCGCTCAGCACCAACACCACGGCGGCCGGCGGCAACGCCAGCCTTGTGGCGATGAGCTGAGGACGGGCGGGTGATGCCAGCGGTCGTCATCGACGAGCGCTGGCATGAGCTTCCCGATCTTAAGGGGCAGCCCATCGAAATCCCTCTCCCCAGAGGGAGAGGGAAAGCGACGGCGGCCGGTTGAGCAACCGAACGCCTTACGTCCCGATCACGCCGGCGTCTTGCTTGGTGATGGCGACGACGGACGGCCGCGGCGGCATGTTGGGCTTGAAGTCGGGCCAACGGGTCGCCGGATCTTCAAAGGTCGATTTGCGACCGAACGGCTTGTAAAGCTCGACACCGTCGGTGGCCGGGTGCTGCACCGCGACGAACAGGGTCTTGTCGTCGGGCGCGAACTCCGGCCCGCACATTTCCGCCCCCACCGGCACGCGGAAGAACATCATCGATTTGCCGCGCAATGCGCCTTCGGTCTCCACCGCGTAAACGCCATCGGCCTTGCCCGACGCCTTGAACCAGCCTTCACCCTGGTCGGTGGTGATCCACAGCCGGCCCTGGTGATCGACGGCGCAGTTGTCGGGGCAGGAGAACCAGCCATTGTCGGAGGTGGCGGGGTTGAACATCGCCCCCACCGCGCCGTCCTTGGGGTCGCCGCCCTTGAGCAGAATGCTCCAGGTGAACTTGGTGGCGGCGTGGTCGCCGTCCGGCGGCAGCATTTCCACCACCTGACCCCACAGGTTGCCGGCGCGGTCGTTGGCGGCGTCCACCTGTTCGGCCTTGCGGCGGGAGTTGTTGGTCAGCATGACGTAGATGGCGCCGGTCTTCGGGTTGACCTCGACGTCTTCCGGGCGGTCCATCTTGGTGGCGCCCAGCTTGTCGGCGGCAAGACGCGCCTTGATCAGCACTTCGCCCTGGTCCTTGAAGCCGGCGTCGGCGGTCAGGCCATTCTGGCCATGCACCAGCGGCAGCCATTCCAGCGAGCCGTCGGCGTTGTAACGGGCGACGTGCAGCACGCCGTCGTCCAGCAGCGTCATGTTGTGGGCGCGGTCGCCTTCGACGTACTTCTTGGCCGAGACGAATTTGTAGACGTAATCGAAGCGCTCGTCGTCGCCCATGTAGGCGACCACCCGCCCGTCCTTGTTGACGGCGACGGAGCAGGCCTCATGCTTGAAGCGGCCGAGCGCGGTGCGCTTGATCGGGGTGAAGGTCGGGTCGTAGGGGTCGATTTCGACGATCCAGCCGAAGCGGTTGGCTTCGTTGGGTTCCTTGGCGACGTTGAAGCGGTCGTGATAGACGCCCCAGTTGTACCACTTGCCGGGCACGCCGTAACGGTCGGCCTTGGGCTTTTCCTCATCCGACCAGAAATAGCCGTTGAAGTTTTCTTCCGTCGTCAGCCAGGTGCCCCACGGCGACATGCCGCCGGCGCAGTTGTTCAGCATGCCGCGGACCTTGGTCCCGGTCGGGTCGTAGGAGGTCTTCATCAGATCATGGCCGGCGGCGGGGCCGGAGATGGCACACACGGTCTCGCCGGTGATGCGGCGGTTGTACTTGGAGGCGGGATCATAGGTCCACTTGCCGCCGACCTTCTTCACCTCGACCACGCTGCCGCCGTGAGCGGCGATTTCGATATCGACCAGTTCCTTGGTCATCTTGGCGAATTTGGCTTCCTGCTGTTCGCCGCCCAGACCGGGGAACATCACTTCTTCGTCGGTGTACTCGTGATTGACGCACAGCAAGCCGTGATCGGGGGTCTTGGTCCCCCGCGGCAGCGGCGCGAAGCCGAGATAATCGTTGTTGTAGCCGAACTGCAGCGCCTGGGACGCCGCCGACTGCTTCAGCGGATCGAAGGCCGGGGCGCCGGGGACCACCGGGTCGCCCCAGCGAATCAGCACGTCGGCGCTGTAGCCGGGGGCGACGTGGTGGGTTTCATCGACGCCGAAGGCGACTTCCGAAAAGGTGAAGGACGGTTTGGCGGCTTCGGCAGCCGCTTCCTTCGACAGCGCCGCCAAAGCGGCGGGACCGGCGACGGCGGAAATGGCGGAAACCGCCAGCACGCCGCGCAGCATGTCGCGGCGGCCGAAGCGCGCGGCGATGATGTCGCCCATGGTCGGGTTTTCGGTCGGATTGCTGCCGATGTCTTCGGCGGCCTGATAGCCCTTGACGTCGCTCATGTCGCTAGTCCCCCAGGGTGGAAATTTGAGCGCACCATAGGCGGGGGACATGACAGCGATGTTACGGTAATGTTGGCGTTGAATGAAGGCGAGGAGTATGGGGCGCGCGACCTCCCGGTTGCCCCGATCGCGCGAGGGCAGTCGTACGCCGTCGTCGGTCCGAAGCAAGACCATGGATGTTTTTTCCTTTCCTGCCGGTCCGCCGGACGGTTTCGACGAATCCGGGCTCGCGCGACGGAGGGGGCCGAATCGATTGCTTGGCCGGTGATGGCGGTCGCGACCCTCTCCTCCGCCCGCGCATGCCTGCCATCACCCTTGCACTGCGGTACGCCCGCGGCCGATGCGGTTAAGGTCCTGAACCTTCATCGTCGCCGTTCGAGCCATCCATGCGTCTGATCTTCCTGCTCGGCCTCGCCGGGTTCGCCAGTGCCTTTTCCCTGCGCACCACCGATCCGATGCTGACGCTGATCGCCGACGACCTCGGCGTGACGGTGCGGCAGGCGGCGCTGCTGGCGTCGGCCTACACGCTGCCCTATGCGCTGATGCAGATCGTGCTTGGACCGGTCGGCGACGCAATCGGCAAGTCGCGGCTGGTGCGGCTGGCGCTGGCCGTGCTGACGGTCGGGCTGGCGCTGTCCACCATCGCGCCGACCTATGGCACGGTGATGGCCGGGCGCATCCTGGCCGGGGCCTTTGCCGGCGGCATCATCCCGGCCTCCATGGCGCTGATCGGCGACCGCGTGCCCTATGAGGAGCGCCAGATCGCGATCAGCCGCTTCCTGCTGGCGGTGATCCTGGGGCAGATGTCGGGCTCCGCCGTGTCGGGCGCGCTGGCCGAGGCGTTCGGCTGGCGCATGGTGTTCGGCCTGTCATCCGGTCTGACCGCGCTGATCTGCGTCGCCGCCCTGATCGGTCTGGCGCGGGAGGTGGAGACGCGATCGCCCCTGTCGGTGGCGGATGCGCAGCAGCGCTATGCCACGGTGCTGACCAATCCGGCTTCCCTGTTCGTCTTTGCCACGGTGGCGGCGGAAGGGTTGCTGATCTTCGGCGTCTTCCCCTTCGTGGCGCCGGTGCTGATCGAACATGGCGCGGCCGGCGCCTTTCAGGCCGGGCTGACCATCGCCGCCTTCGCCATCGGCGGCGTCGTCTACAGTGCCGTGGTGCGGCGGCTGATCGCCTCGCTCGGCCAGTGGGGCATGATGAAGGCCGGCGGGCTGGCGGCGGGGCTCTCCTATCTGGTCATCGCCTTTCCGGTGCCCTGGCCGGTGGTGAGCCTTGCCTTCCTGGTCGCCGGCTTCGGTTTCTACATGCTGCACAACACCATGCAGACCCAGGCGACGGAGCTGGCGCCGACCGCCCGCGGCTCGGCGCTGGCCCTGTTCGCGTCGAGCTTCTTCATCGGCCAGGGGATCGGCCCGGTGCTGTACGGCTATATCTCCACCCACACCGGCTTCGCGCCGCTGTTCCTGGGCGTCGGCGCGCTGACCGCCGGGCTGGGCTTCGCCTCGACCCGGCTGATCCGGCGGGGGCGGGCATAGTCAGAGACAGGGGCGGATGTAGGGCCGGTTCGCCTCCCACAGCTCGTCCAGGATGGCGACGGCGGCGGTGCTGGAATTGATGACGGGGTCGATCAGCAGGGCCTGCAGCGCAAGCTCCTTCGATCCGTGCAGCGCCGCCTCCACAGACAATTGCTGCACGTTGGCCTGGACCGACAGCAGCTTGACGATGCCGTCGGGCAGGCGGCCGAGCGAGACCGGATGGATGCCGGCGGCGTCTGCCATCAGCGGCACCTCCACCGCCAGCTCGTCGGGCAGGCCGGGGATGACGCCGCGGTTGATGACGATGCCGCTCTCGATGAAGCGCTTCTGGTTGTGCAGCTGGCCGGCGATCACCGCCACCGCCCGCTCGCCCCAGGACGGTTTGGTCCAGTCGTCGGGGATCGGCTTGCTGCCGTCGATCACCCCGTCCATCAGGTCGCGCAGGATGATGCGGCCGTCTTCGTCGTGGCGGAAGTCGAAGCCGTGCTCCCCGGCTTCCCAGCCATAGGGCAGGAATTCGCCGGTGTGGTCGTCGCTGGGCGTCACCCACAGGCCGAAGGCGTGGAACAGGCGCCGGGCCAGGGGCGTGAAGGACGGGTCGTGCGTCGCCTCCTTCTCGCGCAGCAGGGGGTAGAGGTCGCGCCCCGTCGCCTTCTCGCGGATCGCGGTCAGCCATTGGAAGTGGTTCAGCCCGGCGCCCCAGACATCGACCTCCTTCTCGGCCATGCCCAGGATCTGGCAGATGAACCAGCGCGCCAGGAAAATGCCGTGGCAGAGCCCCAGCGTCCGCACGGAGGTGCAGCGCGACAGGCCGAGCACGATGCGGCTTTCCGGGTTGGACAGGTTGATGAACAGCGCGTCGGGGCAGATCGCCTCGACGTCGCGGACGATGTCGACGATCAGCGGCAGGGTGCGCAGCGTGAAGAACAGCCCGCCGGGACCGCCGTTCTCGCCCAGAGTGTGGCGGATGCCGTGCTTCTTCGGCACCTCGAAATCCAGCCTCCACAGCCGGTTGCGGTCGATGGCGATGGCGCACAGTACGAAGCCGGCGCCCTGCAGGGCGGCCTTGCGGTCGGTGGTCTTCTCGATGGTGATGCCGGCACCACCGCGGCGGTTCAGCACGTCCGCCAGCGCCGCCATGCGGTCGAGCGCCTCCGGATTGGTGTCGACCAGCGTCAGGGTGCTGCCGGCCAACTCGGTGGTGGAGAACAGGTCCTGGAACAGGCTGAGCCCGAAGGCGGCGCTGCCCGCGCCGATGAAGACGATCCTGGTGGTGTTGGGCATGATGCGATTCCTCCGTTTTCGGAGCGGCTGGGCGCCGTCTTGTCGGAACAGGCTACGCCTTTCGGGCATGTCCGCACAGGGCTTGCATGCAACCACCTGCGGCTGCGCCACCGCGTCGCGCCCGGCCCCTTCGCGTGCTTGTCCCATGGCGAAGGGCCGCAGGGTGGGGCATGCTGGGGAAAACGAACCAACCCCGTGGGAGGAAATGAATGGACAGCTTCAGCCAGCCCGTGTCCCAGGCCGCCGATGCCAAGCCGCTGAGTTTCCCGCCGGATTTCCGCTGGGGGGCGTCGACCGCCTCCTACCAGATCGAAGGGGCGGTCGATGCCGACGGGCGCGGGCCTTGCGTGTGGGATACCTTTACCGCGCAAGGCCGCATCATGGATGGCAGCAGCGCCGCCGTCGCCTGCGATCATTACCACCGCTACCCGGAAGACATCGCGTTGATGAAGGCGGCGGGCTTCGACAGCTATCGCTTCTCGATTGCCTGGCCGCGCATCCTGCCGACGGGGACGGGGGCGGTGGAGACGCGCGGACTCGATTTCTACGACCGGCTGGTCGATGCGCTGCTGGAGGCGGGGATCACGCCGATGGCCTGCCTCTACCACTGGGATCTGCCGCAGCCGCTGGAGGATGCCGGCGGCTGGCAGGGGCGGGAGATCGTCGGCCCCTTCGCCGATTATGCCCGCATCGTCACCGCCCGGCTGGCCGATCGGGTCAAGACCTGGATGATGCTGAACGAGCCGAACGTGGTCGCCATCTTCGGCTATGGCGTGGGCGAGCATGCTCCCGGTCACAAGCTGGGCGAACAGGGCATCCTGCGGGCCCTGCACCACCAGAATCTGGCGCAGGGTGCCGCGCTCCGCGCCATCGCGGCGGAGCATTCCGGGCTGACGCTCGGCACCGTGCTCAACCTGCAGCCGGCAGTTCCCGACAGCGACCGGCCGGAGGATGTGGCCGCGACCGCCCGCTGGGACGCGGTGTGGAACCGGGTCGCGCTGGACGGGCTGATGCGCGGGCAAATCCCGGCGCTGCTGGCCGAAAAGATGGCTGAGTTCGTTCTGCCCGGCGATGAGGAGGCGATCCGCTACCCCATCGACCTTCTGGGCATCAACTACTACTCCCGCATGACGATGAAGCATGAGGATGGCCGGCCCTTCGATGTCGGCTGGGGCGAGGCGCAATGCCGGCGCTGGACGGGCATGGCCTGGCCGGTCCAGCCGGAGGGGCTTTACGACCTGCTGACCGAATTCCGCACCGATTACGGCAATCCCGCCGTCTTCATCGCGGAGAACGGCTGCGCCTATGACGACGTGGTGACGCCGGACGGCCAGATCCATGACGCGGAGCGTGTGCTGTACTATCGAGAGCATCTGGAATCGGTGGCGCAGGCGCTGGCCGACGGCTGCAACGTCAAGGGCTATCTGTGCTGGAGTCTGCTGGACAATTTCGAATGGGCCTTCGGCCTGTCGAAGCGGTTCGGCATCGTGCGCGTCGATTACGACACGCTGGACCGCATGCCGAAGGACAGCTACCGCTTCCTCGCCGAGGTTGTGAGAACGGGAAGGCTTTAAGCCTTTCTTCGCCCCTACCCCTGTACTTTTGTCAAGGCACGTCCTATTCGTTAGTAATACGGACGGTGAGGGAATGAGGGCGGAGGCCCGGAATGGCCGACATGACCGACGAGAGAGGTGCCAAACCCGGCGGTGCCAAATCCGGGGAGCCCGCGACCGGCGAGGGGGCGCCCGGCTTCGCCCGCCGCTTCCTCCGGCTGGCGGGCGGTTACTGGCGGGGTCGGTCGCGGGTGACCGTCTGGGCCCTGACCGTGGCGCTGTTCGTGCTCACCGTCGGGCAGGTGTCGATCCCCGTCCTGATCAACCTGTGGAGCGAGCGGCTGTTCGACGCGCTCGAACAGCGCTCCATGGACCGCTTCCTGACGATGATCGGGCTGGTCGGGCTGATCATCGTCTACAACATCGTCATCGTCGTGCTGCATCTGCGGGTGAAGCGCCGGCTGCAGATGGGCTGGCGCGACTGGCTGACCCGCAAGCTGCTGGAGGACTGGCTGCGCCGCGGCCGGCACCACCAGATCGCCTATATGCCGGGCGAACACGACAACCCCGATGGCCGCATCGCCGAGGACATCCGCATCACCGCGGAGATGGCCATCGACCTCGGCCATTCGCTGACCTATTGCGCGCTTCTGCTCATCAGCTTCACCAACATCCTGTGGATGCTGTCGGGCACGCTGTCGGTCACCCTGTTCGGGACCGAGCTGTCGGTGCCGGGCCATCTGCTGTTCGTGGCGCTGCTCTACGCCGCCATGGGCACGACCATCGCCATGCTGATCGGACAGCCGCTGGTCAATGCCGTGAACCGGCGCCAGGGTTACGAGGCTGATTTCCGCTTCGCGCTGGCCCGCATCCGCGAGAATGGCCAGACCATCGCGCTGCTGCACGGGGAGTCGGCGGAGCGCGGCCACCTCGCCACCCTGTTCGGCGGGGTGGTGCGCGGCTGGACCGGCCAGACCCGCGCTCTCAGCCATATGATGGTGTTCAGCGCCAGCTATTCGGTGCTGTCGGCCGCCTTCCCGATCCTGGTCGCCGCCCCCCGCTACATTGCCGGGACCATCTCGCTGGGCGTGCTGATGCAGACGGCGCAGGCCTTCCAGCAGACGGTCGGCGCGCTGTCCTGGCCCATCGACAATCTGCCGCGCGTCGCCGAGTGGCGGGCGTCGGTGGAGCGCGTGCTGAACCTGCACGACGCGCTGGTCCGGCTGGACCGCGAGGTCTGCGAGGTGCCGGACGGCCATATCCAGGTCGTGCGCTCCGACGACCACCAGACGCTGACCTTCAGCGGCGTATCCATCGACGAGCCGAACGGCACGGCCGTCGTCCATGCCTTCGATCTGGAGGTCCGTCCGGGCGACCGGGTGCTGATCGGCGGCGATGCGACGGCGACCATCCGCCTGTTCCGCGCCGTGGCCGGCGTCTGGCCGTGGGGCAGCGGGCGCATCACCCTGCCGGCCCACACCCGCGTCTTCTTCATGCCGGAACGCCCCTACCTGCCGCATGACAGCCTGCGCGCGGTGCTGGCCTATCCCGGCCCGGCCTCTTCGGTGGCGGACGAGAGGGCGGCGGAGGCGCTGGTCAGCGTCGGCTTGCCCGATCTGGTCGACCGGCTGGACGGCACCGACCGTTGGGACGAGGTGCTGTCGGTGCCCGACCGGCAGCGGTTGGGTTTCGCCCGGCTGCTGATCCGCCGCCCCGATTGGATCTTCCTGGAGGACGCCACCGACAGCCTCGATCCTCCGGCCGAGGAGGAGTTGCTGACCCTGATGGAGCGGGAGCTGCCCAACGCGACCCTGCTGACCATCGGCCACCATGCCGGGCTCGACGCCCATCACAGCCGCAAACTGATCCTGGAACGCACCAACGGCGCCGTCACCCTGCGCGAGGAGGTCCGCCAAGCCCAGCCGGTGGCGGAGAGCGCGGCGTGAGGTTTCCCCATTGCGGACGGTGATCGCCGCATCCTTGGAACGCATCCAAAAAGCTGCCACACTGCACGGCGACCACCGTTCGTACCCACAGCATCGTCGCCCCGCAAAACCATGGACATGAGCGTGAAGAAGACCAGCATCAACGCGGCGTGGCGGGGGCTGGCGAACTGCAGGGGGTGTGGCATCCGGGAATCGGCACTGTTCGCCGATCTGACCGAATCCGATTTCAACCTGATCCATCTGCCCATCGACGAAATGACGGTGGCGCCGGGTGCGGCGCTCTACCATGTCGGCGACGAGCCGACGGCCCTCTACACCGTGCGCGGCGGGTTGGTGAAGCTGGTGCAGTATCTGCCCAACGGCGGCCAGCGTATCGTCCGGCTTCTGCGCACCGGCGACACCGCCGGGCTCGAAGCGGCGCTGGGCGAACCCTATCGCCACACCGCCATCGCCATCCATCCGGTGCTGACCTGCCGCATTCCCCGTGCCGTGATCCAGCGCCTGTCGGAGGAAACGCAGCACCTGCACCAGCAGTTGATGCGGCGCTGGCATCAGGCGGTGGAGCGCGCCGACGCCTTCCTGGTCGAACTCGGCACCGGCAGCGCGCGGGCGCGGGTCGCCCGGCTGTTCCTGACCCTGGTGGACGACCATGGCGAATGCGACTTCTTCGGGCGGGAGGATGTCGGCGCCGTGCTGGGCATCACCACCGAGACCGCCAGCCGCGTCGTCGCCGAACTGAAGCGGCAGGGCCTGCTGAACGAGCTGCGGCCCAACCGCTTCCACTGCGACGTGGACGCCCTGCGGAACCTGGCGGACGGGCCGTAGCCCGCCCTCGCGCCGGGCATCGGAACCGGCGTCAGGCCGCCCGCATCTCTCCCACCAGCGCATCGACCTGACCGGACAGGGTCCGCAGCTGGTCCTGCACCGTGGAGGAGGCCGACAGAACGCGGTTGGCGGACTCCCCCGATTCCCGCGCCGCATCGGCGACGGAGTCGATGTTGCCGCGGACATGCTGGGTGCTGTCCGCCGCTTCGCCGACATTGCGGGCGATCTCGCGGGTGGCGGCACTCTGCTGCTCCACCGCGGCGGCGATGGTGGCGGCGATCTCGTTCACCTCGCGGATGGTGCCGGCGATGGAGCGGATGGCGTCCACCGCCTCCTGCGTCACCGCCTGCATCGCGGCGATCTGGGCGGAGATGTCCTCCGTCGCCTTCGCGGTCTGGGTGGCGAGCCCCTTCACCTCGCTGGCCACGACGGCGAAGCCCTTGCCGGCCTCCCCGGCGCGCGCCGCCTCGATGGTGGCGTTGAGGGCCAGCAGGTTGGTCTGGCCGGCGATGGACTGGATCAGCCCGATCACCTCGCCGATGCGCCCGGCGGTCTGGGCCAGCCCCTCCACCGTGCGGTCGGTGCGTTCGGCCTCGTCCGCCGCCTTGCGGGCGATCTGGCTGGAGGCGTGGACTTGGCTGCCGATCTCCTGGATGGAGGCCGACAGCTCCTCCGTGGCGGCGGCGACCGCCTTGACGTTGCCTTCGGCCTGCTGCGAGCTGCCGGCGGCGGTCGTCGCCTCGCCGGCGGTGAGATCGGCGCTGCGGGTCATGCGTTCGGCCATGTCCTGCATCTCGCCGGCGGCCTGGGCCACGCGGTCCAGCACGCCGCGGACACTGGTCTCGAAATTCTCCGCCATCTCGACCATGGCGCGGCGGCGTTCCCCGGCCGCACGGCCACGCTCGGCCTCGGCGCGGGCGTTGGCCTCGCGCGCGGCGTTGGCGGTGTCGCGGAAGACGGCCAGAGCGCGGGTCATGTCGCCGATCTCGTCGGAGCCGGCGGCGGGGATGGACGCGTTCAGGTCGCCGGCCGCGATGGCGCGCATGGCGTCGGACAGGGCGCTCAGCCGGGCGACGATGTGGCGCCCCACCACCAGCCAGGCCAGCGCCACCGCGCCCACCAGACTGCCGACCGCGAACAGGATCAGCATCCGGCGGCCGGCGGCGATGGTGCCGTCGATGCCGGCGACGGCGGCCTTGGCCTCCTCCCGCATGGCGGCGATCTGGCGGTCGACGGTGGCGGCGAAGCTCTGCGACAGCAGGCGGTTCTCGGCCAGAACCCGCTCGGTGTCGGCAATGGCCGCCAGTTCGGCGCGGCGCAGGGCGACAATGCCCTCCTCCCCGCGGCCGAAGGCGGCCAGCGCCTTGGCCAGGGCAGCGATGACTTCGTTGCCGGCGGCATTCTCGCCGCCTTCGGCCTTGCCGGCGTTGCCGGTTTCAGCGTCGGCCAGCTTGACGATGCGCTGGTCGAGCGCAATGGCCTCGGTGATGAAGCGTTTCTCCAGAAGCGCCAGCCGGCCGGCGTCGGCGGCCTGCGCCGCCTCGTTCAATGCGCCGGCCAAGGCGGTGCCGTGGGTCGACAGCTCCAGATGGGTGCGGAAGCGGTCCAGGCCTGGGCCCAGCAGGTCCTGTGTCGCCTCCTGGATGCGGGAGCGGACGTCGAAACTGGTGCGCTTGATGTCGCTCTGCACCTGGCGCAGCGGCGCCTTCAGCCCGTCGAGCAGGCCGGCAGCCTGGGCCCGCGCCGCTGCCAGCCGCTCCGCCAGCCGCCGGTCGACCGCCCCGCCGCTGTTCCCGCCGCTGTTTCCAGGGCCCTCCAGCGCCGCCCGGCGCAGCTCGAAGACATTGTCCTTGCCGTAGCCGAAGAGGAACAGCGTGTCGATCTTCCCAGCCATGTCGGCCGGCAGCCGGTCGCCGAGCGTGCCGAGCGTGCCCGTCACCTGGGAGGACGCCTCCAGATAGGCCTGCTGCAGTTCGCCGATGGTCCTGGCGTCCGGCGCGGTGCCGGAGCGGTTCATGGCATCGAGCGCCGCGGCGATGCCGCCGCGCAGGTCGTAGAGCGCGATCATCGACCGCACGGCGTCGGACAGCGCCCCCATGTCGCGGTCGGTCCCGCCGTCCAGCGCCATGCCCTTGTCCTGCAGGGACTGCCCGGCCCCTTCGACCAGCGGCGAGAGCGTCTTGATGAAGCCGTCATAGGCCTGCGCCAGCCGCGCCGACGCCTCTTCCCGCCGGTCATGCAGGGACAGGCGGGAGGCGACCCCGTCATTGACGCGATCCAGCGTGGCGATCAATGCGTTGCCGGTGTCCCGCACCTCCGACAACAACGGATCCTGCGGGCGGCGGGCGGCCAACTCGTCGACCAGCGACAGGAAGGCGCGGGAGCGCTCGTGCGTATCGGCCTGGATGCGTTCGCGCTCCTCCTGGCTGTTGGCACCGTCCAGGGACGGGGCGGCGGCGGCGATCCGGCTGCTCTCGCCGGCCAGCCGGGTCGCCAGTTCCATCTCCGGCAGGCTGGTTTCGGCGATATGCGCCATCGGCCGTTCGACGGCGGAAAAGGACATCAGCCCGACGGCGCTGGCCGCCACCGTCATCGCCGCCATGCCGGCAAAGGCCAGCAGCAGCTTCGCCCGAACGCCGAGACGGCGCCGGTTGCCCGCGACCGGACTGCTGCCGGACGGGGCGGATAGTTGCTGTGGGAGGGCGGGTGTGGCGGTGGCCATGGCGTCGGGTCCCCTCGGGGCGGGTGTGATCGCTGTCACCCGGAGGCGGCGGCTGCGCTCCACCCGGGCGCCGGCGGCTCCCATCGGCCGCAAGTCTGCAGTGAATGCAATCTTGGTTCTGCAAGCGCCCGGAGGATCTTGCGGCGATCGGTCACACCGGCTCTTGCATGGTTTTCGACCCGGCGATTATCCGTCAATCATTTTTCCATTGAGAGAAAAGGATATTACAAATCATTCCGACATATGGAATTCTAGAGATTCCAGGGTGGGAAAATTTCGCAGGCAAGAAAGTGTGTTGTCCGCGGGCCCTATATCCCTTCGGAT